>JALZNB010000512.1 GCA_030857905.1 Actinomycetota bacterium | reverse complement strand
GCCCTCGCCTCAGCGGGTGTCGGGACGCTCGACCTGCTCGACCCCGATCGCCTGAGGTGGCACAACCTGCCACGGCACGTCTGCGGGCCCAAGCACGTCGGCAGGCTCAAGGTCGAGGCGTTGCGCGTCGACCTCGGGGCGGTTCGGCCGGAGATTGCGATCCACGCGCACGAACGCGACGTCGTGGCCGATGCCGATGAGGTCCGACAGTTGTTGACCCGAGTCGACTTGGTCCTGTGCGCCACCGACGGTGTGTCGTCCCGTCGGGTCGTCAGCCACCTCGCCCGGCGCGCGGACAGGCCCGCCGTCCTCGCCTGCGTCCTCGCCGACGGCGCCTATGGCGACATCCTACGACTGTGGCCCTGGCCACATCACGGGTGTCTCATGTGCCGGACCGAAGCGCTGACGGACAGTGGCGGCATGCTGCCGGACCTCGAAACCGCGACGGGCTACGGGGGTGCGGACAACCCGATGACCGCTGTCGGGATCGACCTGCACCTCGTAGGCCAGTTCGCCGCGAAGATCGCGGTCGCCACTCTCCTGCACAGTCGAGGCCACCACGACCAGTGGACCGCAGGCGAGCACGCGGTAATCGCGCTCCGTCCCCGACCCGGCTGGGCGGCGCCCTACGACCTGCGACGTGCTGGCGAGGTGGCGTGGCGGCACGCCCCGACGCCGCGGACTGGCTGCCCCACTTGCGGAGGAGTCGACCGGCCGGAGTCGTGACACCGCCTTCCTGGGCTGCGAGGACGAGAGGCGCTCGGGCGTCCAACCCGCTCACGATCGGCTATCTTGGTCAACCGCGTACCCACCTCTGACGGGCGTTCCGGCGGAAACGGAGATTCGATGGCCGAGAAGCGGGAGCTTCCACTCGAGATCCGCAAGACTTTCGCCTTCGACACACCTCTCCGCTCCGCCCTCGAGCAGGTGCGTGCGCACAATCTGGGCACCATCGTGGTTCTGGGCTGCGATCCCTGCGAAGCACACCGCAAATGGATCTCCTCCGGCGACGCAGGCATCATCGATTTCCGCCAAGATTGGATCTATCGGGCCGCGAAGGGCGAGGGGGCCACGATTCTGGCTGCAGACTACGGCAAGATCGTCCTCAGGAATGCCATACTCGACGCCCCACGTGACCCACAGATAATACAGAGCGGCACGAGGCATCAAGCCGCCGCGTTGTTTGCTCCCGCTTCGGGGCACCCTGTCGCCGTAATCAGTAAATCGCGTGAAACATTCACCCTTTTTTATCGGGATAACGAATACGATTTTGCGAAAGAGAATGCGATACGAGATCGAGTCAAAGAATCGATCGAGCTGCTCAGATTGTTGAAAGAAAATTACCCGACGAAAACGCGGGAGGAGTACAATCGACTCGCCGAGGGAAGACTTTGGGAAAGGCTTGCGGATCTGCTCGGGGATCTCACGGAAATGGGTTCTTCCGGGCAGCGCTTCATGATGGCGAGCAATCTACTCCTGGAGCAATTGGGGCTGGGGTGGCCCCGGCCGGGTATCGACCAGGCAGTGCGCGACGAGCAGGTGTCCGTCGCCACGCCGATTGAGGCGGACCGCGCGAATGCGTTCATTGCAATCGGGTCGGCCCCAACCAGGTCGCGCGCAGACCCCGGGAAGATCGTCGACCGCGTGGAGGACGTGCGAAGCCTCAGGTCCCGACTAGCGGAGGGTCCGTGGGGCGTCAGGGTGCTGCGCGGCACGCGCGGCATCGGCAAGACGCGGATCGTGAACGAGGTTCTCCAGAGTTTCCGAGACGAGGGCCCGACCTCCTGGATACGCCACCACACTGTCAATGCGGGCTCACGCCTGGACATAGCCACGCTGATCGACCTTGTCGACGGCGTCCCTGATCGTGTGTCGAGACCGGGCAAGTCGTCGTTGGTTCGCCTGGAAGAGGCCCTGAGGCGGCTCCAGGACACCCGGGTCGTGGTCATCGTCGACGCTGCCGAGAAGCTGCTGGACCCCGTCACGCACCTACTCCTCGACGCGGACCTCGACGAGGCACTGGAGATGGTCGCGACCGTTCGGGGACATCGCCTCACAATTCTGCTGGTGACCCAGGACGAGCCGAAGTCGCCGCGGTCCAGCACTTGGTCGGCCCCTGAACTCGTTGCCTCAGTGGACAAACTTCCCCGTGAGGACTTCTTCAAATACCTCCGCAGCCTAGGGGACAACGAGCGGTGCGACGGCCCTTCACTGTCGGAGGACGACTGGACGGACCTGTACCAACAACTCCAGGGCAACCCGAGGTTGGGCGAACTGGCCCACGCCGTCGTGCTCCTCTCGGATCACGGATCCGACCTCGCCGACCTGGCTGACCGCCTACGGGCAGTAGACACCAGAGAAGCGCCCGCCGAACTCGTCGCTCTGCTGCTGGAGAACACAAATCCCGCCCAGCGCGCGGTCCTCCACGCGCTCGCGGCCTTCGACACTCCAGTGCCCGTCTCCTCGATCGTGGCGATGGCCGGAGTCGACGAGCCTGGGCTGGGCGCCCGGGCGTTGTCCGACCTCGTCGGGCACCGGATCGTCTACCAGCTCTCTGAAGGCACCTACTTCCTCCCTTCCGCCGACTGCGACTTCGTCATGGACTTCCTGCCCATGTCCGAGCAGGAAGTGCTTTACGTCCGCGCGTCGGAGGAACTCACGTTGCTGCGTAGTCGGGACCCGCGCCACGTCGAGGACCTACGCGTGCATTTCGCGGAGTTGGATGCGCTGATACGGGCGGATGAGCCAGCGTCGGCGTACGGGGTGCTGGAGAACATCAGCGACTTCCTGCGTGAGTGGAACTGCGCTCACCTGCTCCTTGACCGGAGAGAGCGCTTGGCGGGCAAGCTTGGCGACGACCACTTGGAGAAGGCCAACCTCAACGACCTTGCCGACCTCTACCTCGGACAAGGGCTGCACGACAAAGCCTTCGCGACCCTCGAACGGGCGACGGCGATCGCGCGGGCGCAGAACCACGACTCCGCAGTCACCGCGATGCACAGCAACCTGGCGGGCTTCTACCTGGCGATCAACGATGTCGGCCGAGCACAGGGATACTTCGAGCTCGCATTGGACGAGGCCAGGGGGCTGCACGCTCCCCTGGCACTGATGGTGGCCTACGAGGGCATCGCGGGCTGTCACAGACGTCTGGGCGAGTTCGAGCAAGCTCTCGTGAAAGCACAGGCTGCGCTGGATGTCCCGGTACTCGCGGACTTCGAGATCTCGAGCGCCGCCATGGCTTTCGTCGAGTCCTTGGGGGCGAGAATCACATTGAAGATGGCGAGGTGGTCCGCCGAGCAGGGGAACACCACACAAGCTTCAACGCTTGTCGGATCCCTGCACAAAGCGGCGTCGGTCCATGACGACGGGCCGCTTCGTGCGGAATTCCTCGACGGTATGGCCGATATCACCCTCTTCCACGGCGACAAGAAGACAGCGGAGCAGTACGCGCTCATGGCCGTGGACGTCGCGCTGCGGCGACGAGATGCCTTCGTCCTGCTGCAAGCCCGGACCACCCTGTGTTTGTCCTACCTGCAGCAGAGGAGGGTCGACCACGCCCGAAAAGAGATCGAACTGGCACGCCCGTTCCGAAATAAGGGCCAGTCGCTCTCCGTCCTGGCCCTCTTGGCGTTGACCGCTCACTTGAAGCGCGACCGCCGGGCGGCGACCAAATACTTTCAGGCGTTGTTGGAGGAATCGACCCAGCGGATCGAGCGGGAGCGCCGAGACTTCGCTGCTTGGGACATGCGAGGACTCGCGTTGTGCGGACTACATGTCCTCACCCCCGAGGGGCCGATGGACGCGAGCTCCGCTTTCCACACCGCCCGCTCCATCATCGGCCGTGCCGCTCCGGGCCACGTCAAGCGGGTCCGCTTCCTCATCGAACAGCTCGGCGAACCTGCGGCGCTCGACGCATTCCACCAGCCGCACTAAGCCGGACCGCGCTCACAACCAGCCCGATTGCCGGGCGAGCATGATGGCCTCCAGCCGGGTCCGCGCGCCCATCCGCCGATAAACCCTGCTCAACAATCGGAACATCGCGCGCTCGGAGTAGCCTGCTTGGTTCGCCACCTGCACCACCGTCATGCCGGTCGCAAGCTGCTTCAACCAGTCGACCTCCTCGTCGGAAGCCGGTCTCGGCCCCTCTCGGCGACTACCAGAGGCGAGCAGAACGGCGACTCCCGCAGGCATGACCGCCTGCCCCCGCACCGTCGCGGCGACGGTCTGCCGCAACAGGTCCGCCTCAGCCTCCCGCGGCACCACGGATCGGGCCCCGACGCGCACCGCCCGCGCTCCCGCCGCGTCCGATGCCCCGTCGACCACCGCGACCACGACATGCTTCCCCGACACCCCGCAGAGCCCGTGAAGCACTTGCCAGTCGTTCTCGGACGCGACGGTCAGCAGCACAATCGCGTCGCCCGGCTCGCGGACCCACGCAACCAAGTCCACCGGGGTCTCGACCTCGTGGCCTGCGGCAGCCAAGACGGTCACCACTCCACGCTGGTACAGGGGCAGCGGGTCGACGACCGCGATCCGGACCACGGTGACGAACAGCTCCTTCCCGACAGCGTCGCCGCTGCCGCGCGAGGCACGGGCACGCGCGGCCACTGGCGAGCGGCCGCCTCGAGATCATCCCGCCCATTCCCCAGGGGCAGCAGCGCATTCGTCATGGTCCCGCCCGACGGCGGCAGCACTCTGCCACCTGACACGTCCTGGACCCGCAACTGCTCCCGTTCCTAGTTTCAGTGGCAAGGGGGTGGAGCTGATGATGCTCGACGACGACACCGGCAGGCGGACCCATGTGCCGGTCAGGAGCGAAGACCGACCTCCGGAGCCGGGGCCACCGTCCCAGCCACCCGCGGACGCCGTGCGTCAGATGATCCTCGACCACCTGCGAGACCGCCCGCTGTGGAACGCCGAACGGTTCCACACCCACTTCCGCAAGATCCACGGACGCCACGACATCTCCCTACCCCTCATCAGAGCCGTGCTTGGCCAGGCGCAACCCAACCAGCGGCGCGACGAGCGGCAGGCTTCGAGCGGCGAATCCTGAGGCACCTCCCCGTATCGACATGGATGAGTCATCGTGATCGCAACGAAGCGGTAGGACTCGGGGTGCGGCGGTCGTGCGGGTGTCAGCGCCAGCATGGACCTCATCAAGGCTCCGGGTACTCGGCCCCAACGACGTGCCGGTACCGGCTCGGCTGCATACGGCTGGAGTACTTCGCGCTTGAAGTAGATGGGGTTAGAAAATGGAGCCAAGTTCCGTCCTTGTCGGAGTAGCTTCCTAGTTGATCCAAATCGCACGTGTGCGCGAGCGCGGCTGCCCGGTTTCGGGATCTAGCGCGTAGATGAATGGCGGATGGTCTCGCTCCTCTGCAGGGAACGCGGGAAGTTCTCATCCCACTAATCAGGTAGTGCTCCATGAGACCGAGAACACCGGCCGGTCACCCACTGAGAGATCGTGGACGGCATAGAAATCGAAGTGTGCCCACTCGTTCCTAAAGTTGTCGTCTACCCGCTCGAACTCTGGGTCATCGGTTTTGGAGACAAGGTCTATTTACATGATCGCATGACGCTTGCATGCGGCGAGGAATTGGCGAAAATTGGACGCCCTGACCCCGTCTGTCTCGCGAGAATTCCCGCCGGACGAGGACTTGTTCTCGCCCGGCACGGCTGAGGTACATCCACCCCGAGCCGGTTGGGACAGCAGCAAGGTATCACAAGAACAGCAGGCTGATCTCTACCACCGGAATCGCCGAACCGCTAGGGCGTCGAGCGTGCGCAAAGAATTCAACACGGACATTCCTGTCCACGTCTTGCAAACCGTTTGTCGAGTCGTCCGTCATCCCAAATGCTGACCTTCCCCAGATCACGGCTTGCCCACGTCGTGGTTCCCAAAGCTGCGGAGCCTTGCCCAGCGGCGAGTAAGACGCAAACCCCTGCCACCATGCTTCGCTTCCGTGTAGAAGTGCTCATTGACGACCAGCCATCCCGACGGACTGCCGGTAACTGTGTGCAGGTCTCCGAGAGGCCACAGCACAGCCAGGTACTCGCTGGCAGGCTTAGACCACCAAGTCAGCGAGTGTGTCTCTCTTCGGCGGGTCGAGATAGCCGGAGATCGAGGGCGTACTCATGCCCTGAGGGCAGAGCGAACGCCGGACCAGAAGTAGCCACCGCGCTAGTCGCGTCGACAGGAGAATCCCATCCGGTCGCCGAGCCAGCCGACCCCGCAGCGCACCAGCCCAGGCAGGCGGCCGGACAACGCCCGTCCTGGCTCTAACATGTGGGTCCGGCTAGCAGTGCACCGAAGGGACACCCGGCCGATGGACGAATGGGAGCGCGCCCGGCGGCGCCAAGACCAACTCCGCGAACAAATTCCCAAGAACCAGGCCAGGTTGCGGCGCCTCAACGAACAAACCTTGGCGCCCGGCTGGACCTGGAATCAGGTACTGAGCTGGCACGGCTTCAGCTATTCGGCCGCACTGGCGTACTGGGATGAGTGCCGCCGGCTGGAGCGCGAGTACCCCGGGTTCAGGTACTGGGAGCCCCAACCGAACAACCCCATGACCTGGCCAACACAGCCACAGACCGTGCACCCCAACGACGAACAAGGCTACTTCACACACGACGGCACGGGGTATTACTACGTCGTTGGTGATCAGCACTACCCCATGCCCGACCACCCCGACAATTACAACTCCGGAGGCCCGCTCGGGTCGCCGCCCGGTGGTCACGGCGTTCCTTTCGGTCACCAGCAACAGCCCGCCGGGCAGTCGCCGGTGACTCCGCCGCCGCCCGGTGGGCGCATCCGCGCAGGACGTGACCGCGAGGCCGCCGAGTAACGAAAGCGGGAAGAAGAGCCCGCGCCAGTCGACGAACGACACGAACGGCTACTGAGCTGGTTTGAAAGCCAACGGGCGTGGGAGATCTGGCACGAAGGCATTAGCCAATCCGGACCAGACACCGCCGATGGCGATCCACCGAAATAAGCTCAACATGACGGGCTGACCAGCGTCTACCCGCTTACGCGGATAGATCACATGACGACGTGCCTTCGGCGCGTTTGCCACATTTATGTGTTGCTGTCCCCCTTGGACACACTCCCTATTCACCCGCACAGAGGCCGTCACATCGACGGCCTTTTCTTCGCTGCGGTACCGCAGGTCAAACCCAAGATTCACGCAAAGGCGCGCCAGCCGGTTTCCTGCGGACCTCGCTACTGCCGTTGTGGACGACCTACGACCCCGAGGTGGTCCGCTCCGTGCCCAAACGCCTGGGCGCGACGTAGACCCCCTGATCCGTTCGACCAACTCGTCCCAGTACTCGGTGGCCGCCTGGAACTCCGGCTCGTCGCCAACCGCTTTCTTCGGCGCGCCTTCCAGGGTCTTCAACCCCTGGCGGTCGTCACCGTGCGAGTCAGCCATGCGCGCGACGTTCTCCATGGCCTTGGCCAACCGAGTCGCGGCCTCGGGTTCCGGCTGCGCCCTGGTGATCCGGATCCAGTTGCCGCCCGGATCGATGACCGCGAATCCGGTGTAGCGGTCGTTGCGCAGCCGCGGGCGGGTCACCCGCGGGATGCCGGAGATGAGCAGCTTGCCGCGCGCCTTGCGCATGGCCGCCGCAAACTCCTCGAACAACGCGTGGATGTCCGGTACGATGATGATGCACGTGCTGTAGGACTGCGCCGGGTCGTAGTCGTCCCTGTCGAAGAACTGCAGGTTGATGTCTTCCCGCCGCAACGCCAGGTACGGGTTCGGTCGCATTTGCCGATAGGTCACTTCGAAGCCGAGCATCTCGTAGAACGCGACGCGATTTCGTCGATGGAAGCACAGGGCAGGGCCGGAATCGTCAGTTCGTTCGCCACCGCCCCAAGCTAAGTCCGACCCGGCCGAGACGACACGGAGCTATTTGCTCAAGCGAACCACGGTGCGACCCCGCGAGCACCAACAACGCCGACACCACAGCAACTGCCAGCACCCACCCACGCGGCGTCACGAGAACTATCCGCGTGCAGAATCATTCTCCTCGTGGATATGAACGTCGAATGACTACGCGATATTGCGTTTTGTATCCGCTTTCACACTGGCCAGCACTAGCTAGCACCACTGACGCATACTTTGCACTTTCCGAGCCCCAAATCTTCTCGAGCCCATTCGTGCACCGCTTGAGAAATCGTACCAGGCTTGTCCAAATCAACCGATTTATAAATGAACCCAACCAAATCGGTTGGCATCCTGGCGATCGATTTGTCCTTTAAGAGCAAGCACCGGCGGCCAGCCATAAGCATAGCTCCCACCTCAATTGCGAGATTGTAATTCATGCCTCGGCCAAGGCGATCTTCGAAAAATGCCAATCCGTAGTTGCATGCCCACATGTGAGCGGCAACATTCCCCCAGAGCTCGTCCCACCAAGACGCGCTGTGACGCGAGGAGGAACCGGAGGCTGTGCGCGTCGAGTGCCGCTGCAGCAGCTTCGAGTCCTGCGGCAACCGGGTCGCGCCCTTCGGATTCTGCGGAGGCAACAGGAAAGCGGGTCATACCAAAGACCTGAGAGGCGGACGGTGACGACTTTGTGAACTCTGCGACAGGGCCAAGTAGCTGAGGTGGCGCGAGGGACGCTGGAATTAGAGGATGCCTCGAATGCGCCAAATCTGCACCCCCTGGTAGCGCCTCCGCCAGTAGTGCTGCAGCGTCATTACCAACAAGGTCGGCCACCTGCTGTCGACCCACGGGAGTAAGCGACCACTCGCCGTAGGCTTTGGCAGGCGCCGTTAATCCGCCACGTCCTAGACCGGCGATGACATTGCTTATCTTTGCGGGGGCGGGCAGGGTCGTGTCATAGAACAACCCCTTGACGGCGCGGCCGCTAAATGTGCCGTCGACCGACCTTCCTGAAGCGATCGAAGCCAAGATGAGTGTCTGATCAGCGATCTGCATCCGCTGGATACGGACACCAATAGAATTGTCTTTCACTATGAGCCTCCGCTCGACGGACCGGAGCCAGTCCTCCTCGTCGCCCTCTTAGTACTGCGACGCTTCGGCGCATCCTGAAAACGAGACTCGACAGCAGCGCGACCCGTCGTCGGAACGTAGAACTGTCCAGGTTCGCCCTGTTTCGCAGCGATCAAGTTGCCGGCAGCGGCCGTGCTCCAGTCGCGAGCGAAGTTGCCAGGCATATCCTCGTGGGCATTGGAGAGCGCAAACTTAACGCCATCCCTACTAAAAGATTCGACACCCTGGGCACGGATTAAATAATATCCAGCAGCGCAGATTTTCTGCGAAAACGTCTTCGCGGCGACTTCAACAATAAACTCCCCCAATGTGAGACCATCGACCGAAACAACTGGCGCTTGCTCTGCACTGTCCGACTGTTTGCGAAATTTCTCACGCGGGGAACTGTCGCCGCTACCGCGAATACCCAGGGGAGCTGAACTCACTCCGAACAGAAGGGCAATAATCCTTGACATGACCTCCTCGTCAACGGGTCGCTCGATAGCAATACCCGCGCCCTCGATGGACACTCGAGCGACGACCGCCGATGTCGTGGACAGGTCTGAGACCTGGTTGGCGCCGTCTTCACTCATGCTCTCTCCAGAAAGGCTGCACAGTGAATGTCACGAGTCAGTGTCAGTGATCTTCTTGATCAAATCAGCCGTTTTTTCGATACCAGGCTTGGTCAGCTTCAGCTCGCGTCCCTGACCCCTTCCTCGAATCACGCAGACGTCATCCATCTGCTGAATAGTGGCTGCGAAATTGTTCGTATCCAAGCGCCCATACTGCTGAACGACCGGTCGGATGATCGACCCCGACGTCCATTCTTCGATGCCTCCGATTTGACGAGCAGCCACTACAAGCTGACCCAACTGACGCGTCGCGAGCGCCTTGTTACTGGACAGCCTCTTGGCAGATACGACTACTGTCGGTTCTTCATTCTCCACCGAGTAGACAAGTTCCAGCGTGTCGCGATCAACGGTTAGGGCTGATCCTATCCTGTCAAGGAGGCTTCCGTTCGCTGCCACTCCCTGCAGGATGGCGTCGCCGGAAGTACCGTCGGGTTGACCACCCTTGCTGGACGGTGCCGTAGTCGGAGCTAGGAAACTTAGCCTCGCCTCAACAATTGCCTTAAGAATGATCTTGCGATCGTCGCCCATAGCGTCGAGGGCGTTGACGTCCGCCAAGGCCGCGGCGGCGGCCTGGCGAAGTTCGTCACCAGCAGTTGTGGACTCGTCAGAAGTTGTCATGACTTCAGCCACCATTTCATGCTTGCCAACATGTCTTTGTGCCGCCAGCTCAGGTATACGCTCACCTCTTCGAATTCGTCAAGTCGATCAATTCGTTGGAGTGTCTGCAGGTCGCGCCTGCTGTGATCGATTTCTTGCAGTCGCCATCTGTAGCATGATCTTTTATTCCTTGATGCTGTCATGCGGACTTGGGCAGCGCGCCTAGGCAGGAGGACGTCTAGGCTTACCTAGAGCATGGCGTCTACCTGGTGTTTCCGACTAGGTGCGTGACATCTCATGTTGGCCCGCATGACCACCACGTCAGACACCATGATGGATGTCTGACGGGTGTCGCATGGACAGCTCGATACCAAGCTGCGCTCGTGACAGCGGGGCACTAGCCCAAGCCAGGCATCTCGACAAGGTCACGGACGGTCACGTGGATGGGCCGCCCTGCGGTGAACTCTTGCATCGATCATTTCTTTGTCGAACTGGCTAGCAAAGAGCGCAGCCTGTCCGACAAAAACAGCACATCCACCCACCCTCTCACCCCGCACCCAGGCAGAAAACATCGCGCGATGTAGCGCCTACATGCCTCTGACCGATGCAGTGAGCATTGAGATAACGGAGGCGTGGTAGCTGGAATCGACGACTGATACCTAGACCGAGCGCATCGCCACGA
Source organism: Actinomycetota bacterium (assembly GCA_030857905.1). GTDB lineage: Bacteria > Actinomycetota > Actinomycetes > Mycobacteriales > Pseudonocardiaceae > Actinokineospora. Next base: position 5,663 of record JALZNB010000512.1, on the reverse strand, counting down.
GCTAGCCTCGGGGTACGGCGTCGACGACGACGTTCTGATCTTGTCGCTTTCGGCGAAATACCCGGTCGAAGACATGATCATCCCGGGGGGAGAGAGAACATCTCCCCAAAGGAGATCAAGTCGATGCCGCCCGGCACCACGGGGTGCTCGAAGCAACCGTGATCGGCGCGCCGTACGAGGCGCACGGCCAGGTGCCAGGTAGCCCCTCAGCGCGCCGAACCCTCCCGACCCGGCTGGACGTCCTGCGAGGTCACAAACGCGCGCCGAGCACCTGTCAACACCCCGGGTGCAACAGACATCCAGGGTTGGCTCAAGCAAGACGTTCGGTCGGTCCACGCAACCAGCCGCCGAGTCGAGACTGATCTGGCTCCAGCTCGCTAACGACTGTGGCGTCGGCGTGGCCGTGCTGCGGGTCAGGGCCGGTCGTCGAACAACTGGACCCACCGGCCGTCGAAGCCGCCGTTGGCGGGCAGGTACCACTGGCCGGTCAGCCGGGTGCCCACTTCGCGGCGGTCTGCGGACTCGACGACGCCGGTGTGCACGAAGTAGTCGTGCTGACGCCAATAGGCGTTGTGGGAGGCTGGATCGCCGCTAGCGGAGCCGCGGTTGCGGCCTGCGCTGTCGAGACCAAGTCCTTCGTATCCGCCGAAGTCGTCCGAACCGGAGATCTCGTCAGCGTTTTCCTCGCCGGAATAGGCGCCGTAGAACCAGTTCTTGGACAGAATGCCCTCCCGCCCGTCAGTGAGGTCGGACGCCCCACTGTCCCGCGACGCGGTGTAGAAACGCTGCAGACCGGGGCTGACTTCGGCCGCACCGGTCTCCGAGAGCCCTGGGGACTCCAGCAGCACGTCACTGGACTTGCTGCTGAGCCAGTGGGTCTGCCAGTTCGAGTGCTGCCAGTGGGTCGGGACGATGTCCGCGAGGTCCTGCAGCTCGTAGGTGACGCGCTTGATCGCCTGCCACTGCACCTGGGTGCCGTTGTCCACCTTGCTGGCAAGGCTGTACGCGGTTGCCGGGGTCACCGGCTGCGCCCGCCAGGCCGAGACCGCAGACGACGAGCCCTCCGGCACGAACACGTAATGCACGTTCTTCGCGTTGTCGTTGTTGATGTCGAGCTCAGCCTTCGTCGTACTTTCCATCCGCGACGCAATCGTGCTCCACGCGACGGTGGAGAACCGCAGTTCGTGACCGTGCGGGTTCGGTAGATCGAAGTTGCTGTGGTCGGCCTGCCACAACAGCAGGTGCTTGCCGGTGGCCGTCGGCATGAACTTCACCGCGCTGTCGGTGCCCCGCCGCATGATGTGGTCCTTGTGGCTGGTGATCGTGGCATGGCCGAAGATCTCCCCCGCCCCCGGCGTGCCGGTGACCCCCCGCAGCACAATCTCGACACGCTCCCAGTCGTGGATCTCACCGAAGTCCTTGTCCGCCGCGTTGTACACGTGATACACGAGAACGAGGTTTTTCACGCCAGCCGCGCTGTACTCGATGAGCCCCGTGTACAGCGTGGGCCGAACCCGCCAGTGGCTGTTGGCACCCGCCATCGCGTACTGGTTTACGGTGCGCCAGTTGACCCGGTTGTTCGAGAAGTTGCCGTCCCGGTCGAAGTCATAGTTCGACAGCCAGTCGCTGCCCTCCTGGCTATTGTTCTCGTCGCCCCGCTTGAAGATCACCGGCGCGTAGTAGGACAGGTACGCCTGCCGCTGCGCCGTGGTCAGAGTCCAGGTCTGCGCTGCAGCGCCACCAGCGCCCGGCCAGCTCACCCCCGCCAGAACAAGCAACACGACAAGCAGACCACGCACACCCCGTGCCGTATCGAACCCTTCCGCCGGGAGCCGATCAACTATCCATCACGATAACCGGCGTGGGGCAAGACGGGCTGTGTACGCAGCCCCCAGTTCCGCACTGGAGGCGTTCGCCGAGAACCAGTGGTCGCGCGCGGGGATGACCACTGGCGGTGACCTGGGATGGCGCCAGTGCAGTTCAACGGCCGGTCCACCGACGCCATCAGCGGGTGGACGCGCAACCCACCGTGCACCACACCGGCCTGCACCACCTTGCCCACCAAGGCCCCGGACACCAACATTGGACGGACCGCAGGCGCGACAAGACAGATACCCAGATACACCGCAGCCGCATACAAGATGTTTCCCGCATGATCAACGACCGAACTGCCCCTACCGCCGTGGTGGGGTCGGTTCGAGATCGACGACCGGGTGCGGGTGGCATATCACGGGAGCAATGCGACCGCTCTGCACCGGGCACTGGTTGTCGAAGCTCCGCGACTGGTTCGTCCGTACGTCGGCCCCGCCACGGCGCCTACGCCCTCCGGCCGACGCCAACACGAAAATCCGCTGGCTATCGAACTTCAGCGCTGCGGCATTCCGCCGCCCTTCCCCGGCTCCACCGCGCCCACCCGACAACTAGGGTCGGAAGTTCCATCGCACCGTGGCATGCCGGTTTAACAAATCTCAGTGGTGAGTGACGCGGACATGTCGCGCTTCGGCCACGGTCCGGCCGGTCCGCTGGTGTTCTTGTGGACTCCGAGTCTGCCCCAGAGCCCGCGGTAGCCGTACCAGGGCTGGTCTTTGACGTTGAGCAAGCTGGTCGCCGCGTCCCAGGCGAAGCCCTTCCCGGTGTGGTCCGATGTTGGGCCCAAGGTGGGATATTCGTCTTCGAAAGGATAGGACGCATGGGAGCCTTTCGCGCTGAAAACCTCAGCGCGAGTACCGGATTTCGCCATGTCGTCCCACGGCTTGGAGCAGACCGGGCCGCCGTGCTTCGCGAAGGCGACCCCGACCGGCCGATCGCCGTCGATCTGGACCGCGACGCGTTCCCAGTCACCTTCGTGCTGCAAGTTGGGCAAGGCACCAATGTGAAAGTCGTTGTAGGGATAGAAGAACCAGTACAGGTACGCGCCGAGACGGCCGGCCTTCGGCGGGACGTACTCCCAGTACACCGGGGCGTTCACCCGCTTGTCGGCGTCGGGCGTGTTGCCGGGCCGAACTTCCTCGGGCGAGTCGAGGTAAAAGCCTTTTCCGCCCTTCTTTCCCTGATCCGCGGGCGCGTTGGAGTGGAATGTCCTGCCGTCGTCGAGATGCTTGCAGGGATTGCGGATCCCTGAGCGAACCGCCTCCTTGTGGGCGTAACCCTCGCCCCGGCCGAGTCTGGTCTCATCGAGGTCGGTGGCGACCGGCTCGTCGCCCTCCTCACAGATATCACCATGGTCGAACCGCAACACCGACTTACGGATGTAGTCCGAAGCGTTGCCGGGAAAGTTTTTTTCCTCGGGATGCAGCCACACCGTCGGCGCGAAGCGCAGCGCCATCTCCTGCGTGCCAGGCGGGCCTGCCGGTGACGTGCCGAGCTGCGGGGGAGTCCACAAGCGACGGACGTGGGCGCTAAGCGCGGTCCGCTTCTCGCCTTCCACCAAGGTAAGCGGCTTGTCTTCCTCGCCCCGGCCGAGTTCGAGACTGCTGCCGGCGCCGATGTCGAGCACGCTGTCGAAGTCGCGTTCGTCGGTCCGCGCCCATTCGGCCCCGTCGTAACGCCATTGGTTGTGCGCGGACTTCTCACCGCACTGCGGACCGCTCAGTCCGCCGTAGGTGCAGGACCAGGTCCACGCGGCTGTCCGCAGGGTTCCGTCCGCTGCCCACCAAAGGTGGTCACGGCTGCTGTTCCAGTCGGCGTCGGCGATCTTCGGTGTCGTCTGCCGCAACTCTTGGTCGCTGGTCTGCACCTGCTCGGCCGGACTGGTGGGATCGAGCCAGAACACATCGGCCACCGCGGTCATCGCACCGGATGAGCCCGTGGTGGCGTAGGCGAACAGCGGCCCGCCCCACCAGCCGCGCGGAGTGAACGCGGTATCCGCCACCTGACCGACCTTGCCCACGTTCGTCGTCTTGCCGGTGACCGGTTCGATGACGACCAGTTCACTCTCGTCGCGGGCGCCGGTCTCCGTGATCTGGAACGTCACCAGTCGATCACCGGCACCTGCGATCGACGAGACGCCCTTGTCCAGTCTCAGTGGACCCAGGGCCTTGAGCGTGGCGAGGTCGAACACCTTCAGCTCGGTCGCGCCGTAGTCCGCTGAGGCGAACACCTTCCCGGCCACGACCGCGACATCACGACACGTGCAAGCGGCTCTGGCGACCGCGCCGGTCCGGGCATCGATCGAGACCAGCTCCTCGCCTGCGATAGCCACGAACCGCGAACCATCCGGACTCCATTCCGCTTGCTCGCCGGTGTCGGCGTCGAGTTCAACGACCTTGACACCAGCGCGCATCAGCCGGAGCTTGCCCTTCTCGGCATAGGCGAACTGGGGAACGCCGGTCTCCGCGGGCTTGCTGTCCACGGAATTGGGCGGAGGCGGTGGGTCCGGCTCACAAGCGGCCACCAGCACCAGCGTCAGGACAAGGAAAACGCGCGTGATCCACCCCATGATCCGGCAGCCTACGCAAACGGGCGCCGCCACCACGTGGGTTCGCGTAGTGGCAGCGCCCCGATCGGGGTACCTACAGCGTCGTGCGCGCGTTGTGCGGGATGGGGCTCAGGGTTGGGACGACAGCAGGGCTCAGGACCTGTTCGATGCCCAGAACCACTGCGCCTGCCAGGCCCGCGTACTCCCCCAGGGTGCTGCCGGTGAGTACGAGGTTGCGGGTGGCCAGGGGTAGCGCGCGTTGGTAGACGACGCTGCGTATGCCTGCGAGTAGTTCGTCGCTGGCTGCTGTGACTGATCCGCCGATGGTGACGCGGGCGGGGTTGGCGAAGTGCACCAGGGTGGCCACGACCTCGCCGATGAGGCCTGCCGCTTCGCGGACCAGGGCCAATGCCTCGGCGTCGCCGTGGGCGATGAGTTTGCGCAGGTCGGGGACGTCGACGCCTCTGCGGCGTGCGACGGCGTGGGCGGAGGCGACGGCCTCGATGCAGCCGACGTTGCCGCACACGCAGACGACGTCGGGGGCGCCCCGGACGCGGATGTGCCCGATGTCGCCGGCCGCGCCGTCGGCGCCGTGGTGGAGGTTGCCGTCCTGGGTGATCAGGCCGCCGCCGATGCCGGTGCCGACTTTGACGAACAGCAGTGGTGACTGGTCGGGGGGTAATGCGCGGGCTTCGCCGAGCGCGCGCAGGTTGACGTCGTTTTCCAACACGACTGGGCAGCCGTGGCGGCGGCGAAGCCGCTCGGCGACCGGGTAGGCGTGCCAGCCGGGCATGATCGGCGGGCGGACCGGTTGCCCGAGTTGCCCGTCGACCGGGCCGGGCAAGCCGATCACGAGTGCGCGCACCGCGTCCCCTGGCCACAGCGCGTCGAATGCGGCCTCGATGAGGCCGAGGACGACCTCCGGTCCGTCCTGCACGTCGACGATCACGTGTGTGTGGCGGAGCACCCGTTGGCTGAGGTCGACGACGGCGAGGTGCGCCCCGTGGGCGCCGACGTCGGCGAGCAGCACGACCCCACTGTCCGGGGACAGGACGAGCCGGTCGGCCGGACGTCCGCGGCCCACCGTGGGGCGGGTGCCGTTGAGCTGGAGCACGCCGCGGGTCAGCAGCTCGTCGACGGCGCCGCTGACGGTGGTGCGGGCCAGCCCGGCGGCTGGTCCGAGGTCGGCCTTACTCACGGCCCTGCCGGACGCGACGAGCCGGGCGATGGTGCTCAGGGTGGTGGC
>JALZNB010000507.1 GCA_030857905.1 Actinomycetota bacterium | reverse complement strand
CTCCCGGCGTCGCGACCGCCCGGCCGACCGGCCCCGACTTCGCCGCGATCCACGCCAGCGCCGAGTTCGCCGCGCTGCGCGGGCGGTTCCGGCGGTTCGTGTTCCCGATGAGCGCGCTGTTCTTCGTCTGGTACCTGACCTACGTGCTGCTCGCCGCCTACGCCAAGGGTTTCATGTCGACCAGGGTGTTCGGCGTGGTGAACATCGGCCTGCTGCTCGGGGTCGCCCAGTTCGCCACGACCATCGCGATCACCGCGATCTACGTGCGGTGGGCGCGCACCCGCATCGATCCCGAGATCGAGCGGCTGCGCGTGCTCTCGGCCGGGCCCGCCACCACGGTGCGGTCCCGATGACCACGGTCGTCGCCGCGGGCGAGGTCGGCGATCCGGTGCTGAACGCGGTGGTGTTCGCCGGTTTCGTGGTGATCACCCTGTATGTCGTGTACCGGGTGAGCACCCGCAACAGCTCCACCGCGGACTACTACGCGGCGGGCGGGCGGTTCACCGGCGTCCAGAACGGGATCGCGCTGTCCGGCGACTTCCTGTCGGCGGCGTCGTTCCTCGGCATCGCGGGCTCCATCGCGATCAACGGCTACGACGGGTTCCTCTACTCGATCGGATTCCTGGTCGCCTGGCTGGTGAACCTGCTGCTGATCGCCGAACTCGTGCGCAACACCGGCCGGTTCACCATGGGCGACGTCCTGGCGTTCCGGATGCGCCAACGCCCGGTCCGCGCGGCGGCGGCGACGTCCACACTGGTCATCTCGTTCTTCTACATGCTGGCCCAAATGGCGGGGGCGGGGGCGGTGGTCGCGCTGCTGCTCAACGTGCAGGGCAAGGGCGGACAGGCGCTGGTCATCTGCGTGGTCGGCATGATCATGATCTTCTACGTGCTGGTCGGCGGGATGAAGGGCACCACGTGGGTGCAGATCATCAAGGCGGCCATCCTGATCTTGTGCGTCGTGCTGATGACGGTGTTCCTGTTGGGCAAGTTCGGGTTCAGCCTGAGCGCGCTGCTGGAGCAGGCCGCGGCCAACAACGCCAAGGGCGAGAAGATCCTCGACCCCGGCGGTCAGTACGGCAAGACCTCCACCACGACCCTGGACTTCATCTCGCTGTCGCTGGCCCTGATCCTCGGCGCGGCGGGTCTGCCACACGTGCTGATGCGCTTCTACACCGTGCCGAACGCCACCGAGGCCCGCCGCTCCGTGGTGTGGGCGGTCGGGTCGATGAGCGTGTTCTACCTGGCCACCCTGATCATCGGCTACGGCGCGTCCGCGCTGGTCGGCTCCGAACGCATCCTGGCGGCGACCGGCAAGGAGAACGCGGCGGCGCCGTTGCTCGCCTTCGAGATCGGCGGCACGGTGCTGCTCGGCATCGTGGCCGCGGTCGCGTTCGCCACGATCCTGGCGGTGGTCGCCGGGCTGACCATCACCGCCTCCGCCTCCTTCGCCCACGACGTCTACGCGAGCATCTTCCGTAAGGGCAAGGCCGACGCGGTGGCCGAGGTGCGCGTCGCCCGGTTGACCGCCGTGGTGATCGGCGTCCTCGCGATCGTCGGCGGAATCCTGGCCAACGGGCAGAATGTGGCGTTCCTGGTGGCACTGGCGTTCGCGTTCGCGGCGTCGGCGAACCTGTCGACGCTGCTGTACTCGTTGTTCTGGAAGCGGTTCAACACCTCGGGAACGCTGTGGGGGATGTACGGCGGGCTGGGGTCGTGTCTGCTGCTGGTGTTCTTCTCACCGGTGATGTCCGGCGGTCCGACGTCGATCATCTCCGGAGTGGATTTCCACCTGTTCCCGTTGAGCAACCCCGGTCTGGTGTCCATCCCGGTGTCCTTCGTCTGCGGGTACCTGGGAACCGTGCTGAGCAAGGAACAGGCGGATGTCGCGCTGCAACAGGAGATGGAGGTTCGATCTCTCACGGGCATCGGCCGGTGACCTGCGCCACAAGCGAGAGCCACACGGGCTCTGTTCGACCGCGCGCCGTATTCGTGGTGATGCTCCCGCCACGAGTATGGCGCGTTGGCGTGTCCGGTACGAAGATCACCGACACGGAATCCCGATCAGTCCTGTTCGGTCCGGTCGGATGGTACGTCCGGTGTGATCCAGTCGGCGATGGCAGCACCGTCCACAGGTGGCGGTCCCGGTATTACAGTGCACTCCGTGCTTGAGACGTTTCCGGCGGACGGTGGGGCGCGACTGCGCGCGTTCCTCGACGACCGCGCTCCCGCCACGCCGTGTCTGGTGATGGACCTCGACGTGGTGCGGGGCAACTATCGCGCGGTGCGCGACGCTTTGCCGGAGGCCGCGATTTTCTACGCGGTCAAGGCGAACCCGGCCCCCGAGGTCGTGCGCGCGTTGGTGGCCGAGGGGGCCGGATTCGACGTCGCCAGCGTCGGGGAGATCGAGTTGTGCCTGGCGCAGGGAGCCGCGGCCGAGTCGCTGTCCTACGGCAACCCGATCAAGAAGGCCGCCGACGTCGCCAGGGCCCACGCCCTCGGCATCCGGCGGTTCACCTTCGACTCCGACGGCGACCTGGAGAATCTCGCCGAGCACGCTCCCGGCGCGCGGGTCTCGTGTCGGTTCCTGGTGGACGCGCCCGCCTCGGGGACCCCGTTCGGCCGCAAGTTCGGGTGTGCGCCACAAATGGCGGCGCGGCTGCTCACCCGGGCGGGCACGCTCGGACTCGATGTCGACGGGGCGTGCTTCCACGTCGGATCGCAGCACGTGGACCCGGCCGCGTGGGTGGCGGGCATCAGGCAGGCCGCCGACCTGGGCGTGCCGATCCGGTCGCTGAACCTCGGCGGCGGCTTCCCCACCGGTTACGCCCGACCCGCCCCGCCGATCGGTGCGCACGCCGAGGCCATCCGCGACGCCGTCGCCGAGCACTTCGACACCGCGCCCGAGTTGGTGATCGAGCCGGGCCGGGCGATCGTCGCCACGGCCGGGGTCATCCGCTCGGAGGTGGTGCTGGTCTCGCGCAAGGCCGATAGCGACGAGCACCGCTGGGTCTACCTGGACATCGGCCGCTACCAGGGTCTGGCCGAGACCGAGAACGAGTACATCGCCTATCGCCTGCGCACGCCCCACCCGTCCGGTCCCGACGGGCCGGTGATCATCGCCGGGCCCACGTGTGACGGCGATGATGTGCTCTACCAACACACCCCGTATCGTCTACCGACGGCGTTGCGGGCGGGCGACCACGTCGACATCCTCGACGCGGGCGCCTACACCGCGAGCTATTCCTCGGTGTCGTTCAACGGTTTTCCGCCCCTGCCGACCTTGTTCGTCGGCTGAAAAACCCTGTAGGAGGGAGAACAGATGTCGCATGACCGTGCGCCCGATCCTGGCGTCGGCAATTTCGCGGGCCGACACGTGCTCGCCGAGTTCGACGGCGTCACTCCATCGTTGCTCGACGACCTGGCCTTCCTCCGCGAGGCGTTGGAGGATTCGCTGCGTCGAGCCGGGGCGACCATCTGCGATGTGGTGGCCAAGCAGTTCCAGCCCCAAGGAGTCACCGTGCTGGCGCTGCTCTCGGAGTCGCATGCCTCGATTCACACCTACCCGGAGATCGGTTCGATGTTCGTGGACATCTTCACCTGCGGCGATACCGCCGACCCCGCCCTGGCCGCGGCGCTGCTGCGCGACCGTCTCGGCGCTCTCGAATCCCGGATCACCACCGTCCACAGGGGACGTCCGGTGTCGGTGTCGGAGTCCGCCCGATGAACGAGATCGTCGAGCCGCTCGCCGAGGGCATGACCCGGGTGTGGCAACTGTCGGAGGTCCTGGTGGACACCAAGACCGCGTTCCAGCACCTGGTCATCGGCGACACCGCGCAGGGCACCAGCCTGTTCTGCGACAACGACCGGCAGAGCACCGAGGCGAGCCAGCTCACCTACCACGAGGCGCTGCTGGTGCCCGGGTTGTTGTTGGCGGACAAGGTGGAGCGGGTACTGGTCGTCGGGTCGAGCGAGGGTGTGGTGAGCCAGATCGCGGTGACCGCGGGCGCCGCCATCGTCGATCACGTCGACATCGACCGCGAAGCCGTCGAGCTGTGCGCGACCCACCTGCCCTACGGGTACTCCACCGACGAGCTGGCACAGGCGGTGGCGCACGACGGCCCGGTCCGCGTGCACTACACCGACGGTTGGCAGTTCCTGATCGACGCCGAGGAGGCGGGCGAGCGTTACGACATCGTGTTGGTCGACCTGCCGGACGAACGGTCGGAACCGGCACAGCACAACCGGCTCTACGAGCGGGAGTTCCTGACCCGCTGCAAGTCCGTGCTCACCGATGGCGGTGTGGTCATCTGCCAGGCGGGCTGTCCGACGATGTGGCGCAACGAGACGCTGATCCGCTCGTGGCGGCGGTTCGACGAGGTGTTCGGCACGACTGTCTACTACGGCTCGGACGAGCACGAGTGGGCGTTCCTGTTCGGACTGGCCGACGAGGACGACGACACGACGTCCCGGATGATCGAGCGGCTGGCCACACTGCCGTATCAACCGCTGACGATCGACGCGGACGCGCTGCGCGGCTGCACGATCCCGCCTTACTCGGTACGCCAAGCACTCTGATCGCGGCCTGCGGGGCG
>JALZNB010000489.1 GCA_030857905.1 Actinomycetota bacterium | reverse complement strand
AGGTAGTCGTTGCCCGCGAGGTCGAGGACGTCGGACTCCGCGCGCCGGGGCCGCAGTTGCCTGCTCAGGCCCGCGCGCCGCCGCTCGTCCGCGTGCGCTTCCAGCCAGCCGAACGCGGCCTCACCAGGGTGCTTGGGGTCGGGGGTCACGTCAGGGAGTCTGGCATCGGACCCGCCCGTGGCGGTGGTCCGGGTGGTCAGTCCGGGTGGCGCCCGGGGGAGGCGATACCGTCGTGGCATGCGTGGCGTGGTGAGTTTTGTGGGAGCGGGACCGGGTGCCGCCGACCTGGTCACCCTCCGGGGTGCGCGGCGGATCGCGGAAGCCGATCTTGTGCTGTACGCCCAGAACGCGATCGATCCGGCGTGGCTGCGCGAGAACACCAAGGTCGAGGCGACGTTGGTCGACTACTCGCGGATTCAGCACGACGAGGTCGTCACCCATTATCGAACGTTGGCGAGCACGCGGCAGCACGCCGTCCACATCGTCGCGGGCGACCCGGCTCTGGTCACCGATGTCCGCGAGCACCGCGAACTGTGCGGGAAACTCGGCATCGATGTGGACATCGTTCCCGGAGTCACCCCGGTTTCCGCGGCGGCCGCGGCTGCGGGCGTCACCCTGATCGAGTCGGGTGGTGCCGACACCGTGATCCTCGCGTGCGCGGAGGCTGATTTCGACCGGGTGCGTGTGGTGGCCGGACAGGGCACCGTCACGGTGCAGGCGCCCGGTGCCCGCGCCGCCGAACTGGTCGAGGCACTGACCGCGGCCGGGGTCGGCGAAGACGTCCCGGTCACGGTCGCCTACAAGGTGAGTTGGCCGGACGAGGTTCTGCTGCGTACCACCGTCGGCGGTCTCGTCGCCGCGGTCAAGACCGCGAACCTGTGGCGTCACGCCTTTTTCCTGATCGGCGACGCCGTACGCGACGGCAAGCCCCGCCCCGACTACGCCGCGACGCTCGACCGTGAGACACCGGCCGCCCGATGGACATCCCGCACCCGAGTGTCCACTCGCGACAGTGACGGCACCCGACGGGCCTGGCCCCGCCGCAAGGCCGCGGCGGCAGTTCCATCCGAGACGGTGTCGTCGGAGCGAGCACCTGAGCCCGCCCCCGATTCGGTGTCGGTCGAGGTCGCTGGTGAACCCCAGGTGGTCACGCCGGACCCAGGCATCTCCGGTGACCAGGCGCCAGTGGCTCGTAAGCAGGTTCCCGCTTCCCCCGAGCAAGCGACCGGTTCTGGTGACCAGTTGTCGAGCACACGTGATCAAGCTGTACTGGCCGTCACCAAGACAGCCTCGAAGGTGACACCCAAGAAGTCTTCACGTTCGACGCGCGGCAACGCCCGCCGCACTCCGAAGAAAGCCTGACCGGGCAGTCATCTCAGGCCGCTGCCCGTCAGTGCGGGGACCGTGCAGCCACAACCATGGTCGAATGCCGGTATGACGGCAACAGTTGCCGTGGGACAGCGGCTTCCACCGGGGGTCGATCGTGCGGTCGGCGTCGCTCACGCTGAGCTGGCCGTCGGCCACCGATGTGTAGCGAATGGCGGCGATGATCAACCGACCATGGGATGACTTGAGCGTGGTGATCACCGCGCCGCGAGCGGGTCAGGCCGAGTTGGCGCGGAACGTGACGGGTGGCGGCGAAACCTGGAGGTACCGGAAGACCTCGGCGGACTCGTCGAACCTCTGTCCATTGTGGATGTGACCGCAGTGGGCCTAGGGTGTGGCGAGAATCGAACCTGGTGCTGTGCCTGACTTCTCTTGACGTGATGGATCGCGGGTGGTGAACCGATCCCGCCGCAGAATGGGTGGGCGTTGCGGGAAAGCGCGCTCAACACCCGCGCGGGCTCCGGTGAGGTCGGCATCGAGGTGGGCAGGCTGGGCGCCGCGGTGATCGCCGTCGAGCGGGACGCGGGATTGTGTGTTCGGATTGTGGCGAACGCCGGTGCGCACGGTGTCGATCTCCGGCTCGCGGACGGAGAGCCCGCACGCGTGCTGAGTGAGCTGCCGAGGCCGGACGCGGTGTTCCCGCAGGGATCACGGCCCCACATCGTTCGGGCCTGCGCGGGATCCGGCGCTGGGCGGATCGTGGTTCTTGTGCCGGAAATCGACAATCCGGGCGCGGTTCGTGCGACGCTGTCCGCTGCGGGATACGCCGTCGGCGGCTGCCAGTTGTCGTCGGCCGCGTTGGTGGAGTCGCCGGACGGGGCCACTGGGCTCGCCCGGGCGGCTTCGGCCTTTCTGTTGTGGGGCAACCTGACGTAGGGAGAACGATGGCCGACCTCGCACCACTGCCCGAGGACTGGGATCGCGCACTCGCGATCGTGGCGCACCCCGACGACCTGGAGTACGGCGCGTCCGCCGCGGTCGCCAGGTGGACTGACGCCGGTAAGACGGTGTCCTACCTGTTGGCGAGCCGGGGAGAGGCCGGGATCGGCTCGATGCCGCCGGTCAAGGCGGGGCCGCTGCGTTCGGCCGAACAGGTAGCCGCCGCGGCCATCGTCGGGGTCGACGTCGTCGAGTTTCTCGACCACCCCGACGGCGTGATCGAGTACGGTGTCGCGCTGCGTCGGGACCTGGCTTCGGCGATTCGGCGGCACCGGCCGGAGCTGGTGATCACCCTCAACCACCGCGAGACCTTCGAGGGTGGCCACCTGAACATGGCCGATCATCGTAACGTCGGCATCGCTGTTCTCGATGCTGTCCGCGACGCGGCGAACCGATGGGTCTTCCCTGACCTCGGCGCGGCTTGGGATGGTGTCCGATGGGTCGCCGTCGCGAGTTCGCCCGCGCCGACGCACGCCGTGGATATCGTGTCTACTGTGGACAGAGGGGTGGCATCGCTGCGCGCACACGCCGCGTATCTCGCGGCACTGGATGGACCGATGGCCGACGCGGGGGTGTACCTGCGGACGTTGGCGCGGGACACCGGCGAACGTTTCGGCGGTAGGTCGGCCGTTTCCTTCGAGCTCATCGCGATGTGACGAGCGGTCGATCCGTTCCCATCGTCCGGTACGGACTACTCGGTGTTCGACACGGTCGGAAATATGACGATTTCCCACGACTAGACCACGAGCCCCGTTAGACCAATAAGATCTCGCCAGGGGTCCGTGACGAGCGGAGAACTTGTGAATACTGCGCGAACTGTTCGACTCTCCCGTCGAGCGGTGCTGTTCGGTGGCCTCGGTGTCGGCGCGGGGCTGCTCACCGGATGCCAGTCCGAGGTCGACCCGGGTGGCAACCCGGATGAGCTCGTCCTGAACAAACCGCCCGCCGCCGAGGTTGCGCCGGTCACTTTGACCCGCAAGCTGTCATCCGCGCGTTATCGCGAGGTTGACATGCTGATCATCCGGCCCGCGGGCATCCCGGTCACGCCCATCCCGGTGTGCGTCGCTTTGTGCGGCGGACTGACCGGAGCGAAGTCGTTCGTCGATCTCGGGGTGCCGGACATGCTCACCCGGTTGGTCAAGGGTGGCGTCCCCCCGTTCGCGATCGTGGCCGTGGACGGCGGCAACTGGATCGGTCACAAGGACGACGACCCGCTGCGGATGCTCAACGAGGACCTCCCGGCCTGGCTCGACTACCACGATCTGGCGAGCACCCCGTTCTCCGCGCTCGGCATCGCCCAGGGCGGTGCGGGCGCCCTCAACTTCGCCCGCTCGCCGGGTCTGCAGGTGCTGGCGACGATCAGCCCGACGCTGTTCGAGACCTGGGACGACGCCCGGCCGACCGGCGAGTTCCGCGAGGAGTCCCAGTGGGTCAAGCACGAACCGCTGCGCCACATCACCGAGTTCACCAACCTCCCGTTGGGCATCTGGTGCGGCACCGAGGACAAGGACTTCCTGCGGCCCGCGAAGAGCTTCGCCGAACAGGTCACGGCGGACCGGACGTCGTTCACCCCCGGTGGGCACGATGACGCCTACTGGACCGCTGTCCTGCCGGAGGCACTGAAGTTCATCGGCGGCTATCTGTAACCACGTCATGGTCGCGTGCGACCATGTGGCCGCACCGACCCCGGGGGAGCAGATGAGCGAACAGCCTGAGACCGAGCCACGAGCGGCGCGGCCAGTTGAGGCGTTGCAGTTGGGCATCGTCGCGTTGCGGCCGTTGACACTGCCCGATTTCGTCTCGGGTACGGCCCAGGCGCTGCGTCGCAACGCGGGCGCGCTGCTTGGGGTCGGGTTCGCCGTCGCGGTCGCCGCCGAACTGCTGACCTGGCTGGTGGTCACGCTGACGGTGGGTGAGGTCCCGGCACAGTCCACTGTCGCCGCGGACGCCCAGGACTGGGCGACGATCCGGCCCTATCTGATCGCGATGTCCATCCGAGTGGCGGTGGTCGCGCTGCTCGGACTGCTGCTGGTCGCCGTCGTCAATGTGGTGGTACCGCGCGCGGTGTTCGGGCACACGACCGGCGCGCGGGCGGCCGTGGGTCAGGCAGCCTCGGCGCTGCCGAGGCTGCTCGGTGTCATGCTGCTGATGTTCGCGTTCTTCGCGGCCCCGATCCTGGTCGGGGTACTCGCGCTGCTCGCCGGCCCGCTCGGCGTGCTGGTGTTCCTGCCGGTGCTGGTGGGCGTGGTGTACCTGGCGATCGCGTTCGGCTTCGGCTATTCGGTGGCCGTGGTGGAGGGCGCCGGCGGTGCCGTGGCGCTGGAGCGCTCACGCAAGCTGGTCCACGCAGTCGGCTGGTGGCGGG
>JALZNB010000232.1 GCA_030857905.1 Actinomycetota bacterium | reverse complement strand
GCTACGAACGCAAAGCAGCCCACTACCTGGCATTCACGCAGCTCGCCTGCGCGATCATCTGCTACCGCCGAGCCGTCAAACTCGACCTGCTCACCCACAACAACCCCAAATGAGATGTGGTCTAAGACAGCGACCGGGATTCGGCGGTGACGCGCGGGCGCTTCCGGGGTGTCCGGATGCCATTGCCGAGTCAGGGATTCGGGCCGTTCCGGCATCCACCGCGTGACTACCTGTCCGATACGGCCTCGTCGCCACCATGACCTGTCCAGATCCAACGGGCCGGGCATGGCCGCGTCCTTTCGTTGGTCGGACTCCCCTGTTTCCACATCAGGATCAGGCGAGCTGTCGAGAGTTCTCAGCCGTTCGGCTGCCGCACGATGGGGACCCGGTCTGGGCAGTGCGTCGGGTTGTCGCACGGAGTCCCAGGGCCGGTTGGCGAGCGTGGCGAGGCGTTCAAGGACAGCGTCGACGTGTGCTGTGCGGTGGGTTGTCGTGTCGGTCATGGGATCGACAGTAGGGGCGAATGTGGGAGTGCGGGGAATTGATTTCGTTGCTGTGGATGGATTTCAAGTATGTGGATAACTCGGCTTGAAGGTAACCGGATTGTCAGTGCGATATGTGACTATGGGCCGTTTACAGACGGCCTGGGCACACGACGACGCCGAGAACGCCGGGCCCGGTGTGCGCCCCGATGACCGCGCCGAGTTCGGAGACGACACAGCCGGTTGATCGTGAAACGCGCTCGTCGAGTCGCAGTGCGAGGTCGGCCGCGCGATCGGACGCCGCGAGGTGGTGCACCGCCAGTTCGACCGGCTCGTCACCCGCAGTCTCGACCGCGAGATCGACCAGTCGGGACAGTGCCCGACCGGTCGTCCGCACCTTCTCCAGCGGCACGATTTGTCCATTGTGGACATGCAGCAGCGGTTTGACCGCCAGTGCTGTCCCCACGAAGGCGGCGGCGGCACCGATCCGTCCACCGCGTCGGAGATGATCGAGAGTCTCGACGAAGAAGAACGTTCTTGTGCGTGATGCCGCGTCGACAACCGCGGCTTCCACAACCGCTCCCCCACCTCCGTCGGCGGCGATGGCCGCCCCCCGCAAGGCGGCGAATCCGAGGCCCATGGCCGTGGTTCGCGAGTCGACAACCCGGACCAGCCCAGAGCCGATCTCCTCGGCGGCGAGTCGGGCGCTCTCCCATGTCCCGGACAGCTCACGCGAGAGATGAACCGACAGGATGCCGTCCGCGCCTTCGTCGAGCAGCCGCTGGTAGGCGGTGATGAACTCCGCCGGGTTCGGGCGCGACGTGCTGACGGATCGGTGATCCTGGAGGGCGGTGGCCAGTTCGACGGGCCCGATGTCGATGCCATCTCGGCCCTCACGGCCGTCGATGTGCACGTGCAGTGGCACGACGTGGACCGCGTGTCGGTCGGCGAAGCCCTCCGGGAGGTAAGCGGTGGAGTCGGTGACGACAGCGAACGGCACGATGGGCAAGCCTAATCGGTATGGTGAGTCAACACAGGATGCGCACGTCAGCGGCTTGTCGTGTCCGGCAAGAGCGGGCCGATCAGGTTCGCGAGCGCCTTCCCGACCAACTCATGACCTTCCCAACCCCAGTGGAGCCCGTCCACATTGCCGTGACCGCCGAGCACGTGCTCCCCCACAACGGCGGCGACGTCGAGCACGGGGACTCCCGCGTCACTGGCCCACCGCTGGATAGCCCGCACAGCGGGGTCACGAGCCGTGTGAACGTAACCGTATGCGCTTGCTCGGTGCACACCCGGCAGCAGCGCTACCGCTGGCATGTCTGGCCGAAGGGCACGAATCGCGACCAGGATGTCGTTCAGGTAGCGCACGGTCAGCGTCGCAGGTAGCGCTGCGGGGCGGCCCCGCGTAAGACGCGCCAGCCAGGGCTGTGCCGCCAGATAGCCCCGTCGGACACCACGCCGGAGACCGTCCGGGCGCACATAGCGAATCCCTTGACGGAGGTAGGTCGGCAACGGTGACGGCAACGTGTCCATCCCACCTACCGCCAGCACCAACACATCGGCCTTCGGTAGTTGGGACCACACACGCGGGTCCCCAACGAGCGACCAGTAGGCGTCACGGGCAGTCCACCCGAAACCAGCGAAAAGTTCGGTCTGGGCGCCGACAGCGGCAGCGGCGATATTTGGCCATAGACGTGGATCGTCAGCCGGATGTGGTCCGTGGGGGCCGTGGAAGCTCAGCGAGTCACCGAACATCAACACGGTGGACATGGGAGTTATCCGGTGATGCCCGCGTTGTAGGCGATCAGCCGCCACTGCAGTCCACTGTTCTCTCGACGGGCAAGGACGGTCCAGTGACAGTTGCTGATGCCACCCAACTGCGACCAGTTCGCCACCGGCAGGTCGAGCAGGCGCCCGGTGAGAGCCGTGATCAGGCCGCCGTGCGCACACAGAATGGCCGTCTCGTCGGCACCCTGGTCCAGGTCGGCGACGACCTCAGTGGCCCGCTGGGCCACCTCTACGCGAGACTCGCCGCCCGGCGGCGTCGATGTCGAGTCGGTCTGCCACCGCTGTCGCAGTCCCGGCCATTCGGCATCGACCTCGACCGCGGTCCGCCCCTGCCAGTGCCCGAGGTGGGTCTCGCGCAAACGCTTGTCAAACCGCAGTGGAACACCGCTCGCCTCGCTGAACACGGTTGCCGTGTCAGTCGCGCGGCGCAGGTCGGAGGCCACGATGACCTCCGGCGAGAACCGGGCCAGAGCAGGCACGGCGAACCGGGCCTGGTTCCAGCCCACCTCGGTCAGGTTCGAGTCGAGGTGACCCTGCATCCGACTGGACGCGTTGTAGTCGGTCTCACCGTGCCGCCAGAGCACGAGGCGGCGCAATGTCATGTCACGTCGTCCTCGTCGTCCTCGTCGTCATCAGACGGAGTCGCGTCGAACGGGATCTGGGGACAGTCCTTCCACAGCCGCTCAAGGCTGTAGAAGCCGCGTTCCTCGGTGTGCTGGATGTGGACCACCACGTCGACGAAGTCGAGCAGGACCCAACGGCCCTCACGCGCGCCTTCGCGACGCACGGGCTTGGTGCCCGCCTCGCGCATCTTCTCTTCGACGTTCTCCACGATGGCGCCGACCTGGCGCTCGTTGGCGGCCGATGCGATGACGAAGCAATCGGTGATCACGAGCTGGTCGGACACGTCCAGCACTATCACGTCGCTGGCCTTCTTGTCGGTGGCCGCGGCGGCGGCGACCAGTGCCAACTCGCGTGCGTCGTGCGTGGCTGCCACGTTTCTCCTCTGGGTTCACACTGATGTAACCCGTCGAGGGTACCCGTGTCGGTCAGGAGGTCGCGGTATAGAGGGCGCGTTTGGAGATGTACTGGACCACACCGTCGGGCACGAGATACCAGACGGGCTCGCCGCGAGCCACCCGGTCGCGGCAATCCGTGGACGATATCGCCAGCGCCGGGACCTCGACCAGGCTCACCGATCCGTTGGGCAGGTGCGTGTCCTCCAGCTGGTAGCCGGGTCTGGTGACCCCGACGAAGTGCGCCAGGGTGAACAGCTCGTCCACTCGGTGCCAGGACAGAATCTGCTGGAGCGCATCGGCGCCGGTGATGAAGAACAGGTCCGCGTCGGGGTACTTCCCGCGCAGGTCCCGCAGCGTATCGACGGTGTAGGTGACGCCCCGGCGGTCGACGTCAACCCGGCTGACGGAGAAACGGGGGTTGGACGCTGTGGCGATCACGGTCATGAGGTAGCGGTCTTCGGCGGCACTCACCACCCGGTCGGACTTCTGCCACGGTTGGCCAGTCGGGACGAAGATGACCTCGTCGAGGGCGAACTGGGACTGAACCTCACTGGCCGCCACCAAGTGACCATGGTGGATAGGGTCGAAAGTGCCACCCATGATCCCGACACGACGCCGCTGCGACATATCCGAAGAGCGTACGGAAATGAGGCCCGACCGGCCTGACCGGCACGGATGTGTGGGCGAGGTCTCCCATGGGGGTAGGGACGCCGCCCACACATCACCTGTGTGGACCGGCGGTGCCGGGGGCACCCACCGGGGTACGGACCACTCCCCTGCGGAGTTCCGCGCGCAGCACTGGGACGTTCACCCGAATAGGTCATGACGCGAAGTCCCCGACCTGGTCGATATGACCTGGTTGCCGCCCGAGCGGGGGACACTTCAGGACATGGCCTGGATACCGATTCACAACGCGCCCTACGAGCCCGTGCCCTATCGGCCTGCCCGGATGGACAGCACGGAATCGTTGCGGACGGCAGCGGCGCTGCGCGAGAAGATGACCGAGCGCCGGACAGTACGTGCCTTCTCCACCGACCCGGTGCCCGAACAGGCGGTGTTGGACGCGATCGCGGTGGCGGCGACCGCGCCGTCCGGCGCCCATCAGCAGCCCTGGACCTTCGTTCTCGTCACCGACCCGGACGTACGGTCACGCATCAGGGAAGCGGCAGAGCACGAGGAACAGGTCTCCTACGCGGGCCGGTTGGGCGAGGAATGGCTGTCGGCACTGCGCCCGTTGGGCACGGACACGGAGAAGCCACACCTCACCGACGCGCCTTATCTCATCATCGTGTTCCAGCAGCGGTTCTATCTCGACGGGGACGAGCAACACAAGCACTACTATGTGGACGAATCGGTTGGTATCGCGGTGGGGATGCTGTTGACCGCACTGCACCTGTGCGGCTTGGCCGCGTTGACCCACACGCCGAGTCCGATGAAGTTCCTCGGTGAGGTGCTGAACCGGCCGCGCAACGAGAAGGCGTTCGCGGTGATTCCGGTGGGCTATCCCGCGGACAACGCCACCGTGCCCGATCTCGTGCGCAAGGACCTCGATCAGGTACTCATCCGGATCTAGTGGCATGGCTCGTGACGTCACGGGTTATCCACAGCCCAGCGGGGGCGGCTGGCACGGAGTCTTGCCAGTGCGGTAAGCACGAAGTGTGGACGAACAAGCATTGCGAACCTCGGCGCAGGAGCGACTGCGGGCCCTCGCGGGTCCAGACGCGCGGCTGCGCGACGACCAGTGGACGGCGATTCGGACGTTGGTCGCCGAACGCGGGCGGGCACTGGTGGTGCAGCGCACGGGGTGGGGCAAGTCTGCGGTGTACTTCGTGGCGACCGCGCTGCTGCGTGAGCTGGGCGAGGGGCCGACGGTCATCGTCTCGCCCCTGCTGGCGCTGATGCGTAACCAGGTGGCTGCTGCCGCGCGGGCGGGTGTGCACGCAGCGACCATCAACTCGGCGAACATGCACGACTGGGACGCGGTGCACGAGTCGGTCGCAGAAGGCAACGTCGACGTGCTGCTGGTAAGCCCGGAACGGCTCAACAACCCGGATTTCCGTGACACTGTCCTGCCGAAGCTCACCGCGTCGGCAGGCATGTTGGTTGTCGACGAGGCACACTGCATCTCCGACTGGGGTCACGATTTCCGCCCGGATTATCGGCGTCTGCGCACCTTGTTGACCGAGCTCCCGGCAGGCGTTCCGGTGTTGGCGACAACGGCGACAGCCAACGACCGGGTGGTACGCGACGTCGCGCAACAACTCGGCCTGGCGGACGAGTCGATGGTGCTACGCGGTCCGCTCGATCGGGAGAGCCTGCACCTGGGCGTGTTGCGGCTGCCGACGGCACAAGCCCGATTGGCCTGGCTCGCCGAGAATCTGGAACGTCTTGAGGGATCAGGAATCATCTACACGCTGACGGTCGCGGCGGCCGAGGAGTTGGCGTCGTTCCTGAATGAACGCGGATTCACCGTCAGCGCGTATACCGGACGCACGGATACCGCAGAAAGACAGCAGGCGGAAGAGGATCTGCTCGCCAACCGAGTGAAGGCATTGGTGGCGACTTCCGCTCTGGGTATGGGATTCGACAAGCCGGACCTGGGTTTCGTGGTGCACGTCGGCGCGCCGCAATCACCGATCTCCTACTACCAGCAGATCGGGCGGGCCGGGCGTGGTGTCCGCCGCGCGGATGTCGTCCTGTTGCCGGGCACCGAGGATCGCGACAT
>JALZNB010000452.1 GCA_030857905.1 Actinomycetota bacterium | reverse complement strand
ATGAGCGATGACCGAACCACTCGACGTCCTGATCACGGCGGCGGGTTCCGGTGGAGGCGTCACCGCGCTCGAACGCGGGCTGTGGCTGGTGACCGACCCCACCGAGACCGAGCGCCTCCTGGCGAGCAGGAACACGTCCACGGCCAGGGCCGTACGACGCACCGGCGTCACGTCGTGGGGACCGGACGGGTTGACCACCTGGATGGCGGTGCGCCGCGCCGCGCATCCTTTCCTCACCGCGTCCCGGCTGACTTCGGCGATCCCGGTGATCGCGGCCCAAGCCGCCCGGGTCGTCTCCGGCTGGCCGTCCCCCGGCGTCGTCGACATCGGTCACGAGACCGTCGCCCTGGTCTCCGCCATCAACGTCCGACACCTGCTCGGCGAACCGTCCGAGGCGTTGTCCTCTCTCGTCGAACGGGAACTTGTGCAGGCAGGACGAGCCCACCGGCCGCTCCGGGCCGGACTCCGGTTGCGGCACGCGCAGCACGCCACCTACAACGCCATCCGACACCACGTCCGCACCCGTCCTCCAGCCGCCGGATTGACGGCCGTCCTGACCGACCACGGATTCGACGAGCACACCGTGACGTTGGCGCTGCGCACCATGCTGCTGTCCAGCCACCACGTGCCCGCCACCGCCCTGGCCTGGGCCTTACACGAGCTGGCCACGCACCCCGACGTCCAGGAGCGGGCCCGGTCCGAGGTCGCCGCCGCGCGGGCGGACACGACGGCGGACCTGCCGCTGTGCCGGGCGGTGATCCGCGAGACCCTGCGCCTGCACCCACCGGTGTGGCGGCTGCGGCGGCAGCTCACCAGGCAGGCCCGCGGCCTTCCGGCGGGGGCCGGCCTGCTGTTCAGCCCTTACCTCAACCACCACGACCCGAACGCCTACCCGGAGCCCTCGCGGTTCCACCCGCAGCGCTGGAGCCAGGGCTTCCACCCGGCGCCGGGCACCTACCTGCCCTTCGCACTCGGCCCTCGCACCTGCCCCGCCTCGCAACTCGCCCTCACGCAGTTGACCGTCGTCCTCGCGGCCGTGCTGAGGAACCACCACCTGACCCCTCACCGCGACCCCACACCGACCTTCGACACCCTGCACGCCCCCCGCCACCTGCGGTTGCGCCTGCTCCCGGCGGCATAGTCACCACGCCGCTTCGGGGCTTGCACGAACGACTCGTGGTACTGGGCCCGCCAAAGGGGTCGTCGGGGTCAACACCACGTCACCCCTCCGAGGCCCTGCACGAACCACCACACGAAGCGGTGGTCGTCCTGCACCCAACAGCGCAGGTCGACTTCCACCGGACCCTGGGAGCGCACGGAGCAGCTCCGGCACGGAATGCCGTCCCGCCTTTCGTGCGCGGCCGTCGTGTCCGACACGTCGACTGAAATAGTGATGACATCCGCTTGGTGGCACGGATACCCCAAAGCGTGGTCACCGCCTCCGGTTGACCCGCACCGGATGGAGACCTGCTCGTGGGTGACGTGCCCGGCGGACCTGCACGCCGTTGCCCGGACACCGGCGCCACCTCGTGCCGACGACTCGGCCTCCGAAGTTACAAGTGTCGAAGAACATCCTTGTCCGCACTTTTGCGGCCTTCGCGCGCACGCATAGTGATCGGGCACGAGACCGTCGAGTGATCCCCGAAAAATATAAAGGACGCTACGAACGAATCGGAATTGTTTTCGCCCGATCGAGGGGATACCGGCAATGAGACCCAGCCACGGGTTCGCACGCACTTTTCCACCTTTGGTCGTCCTTTCTTTGATCTTCTCATTGATCGTCGTGCCGGGCGTTCCGGCGCAGGCGGCGACCATGGTCGCTCCGCACATCACCGAGGTGTACTCCCGGGACGGCGCGGTGGACGTGACGTTCCTGCCCGCCAACCAGGACCGGTACCCGACGGCGGAGTGGTCGATGACGGTCACCTCGGCACCGGGCGGGAAGACCGCCGTGGTCAAGGACCGGACCAAGACCTCGGCCCGCGTCACCGGACTGACCAACGGCACGAAGTACACCTTCACCGCCGTGGAGTCCGTGGCCGGAACTGCCTCGCCCGGGTCGGTGAAGTCCGAGCCCTCCGTGCCGCGCGTGGCCCGCAGGCCGCTGGCGCCGACCATCGACTCGGTGTTCGAGCGAGACGGGAGCCAGGTGGTGCACTGGAACCCCGGCTCGGACCGGGGCGCGCCGATCACCGGCTACACGATCAGCGCCGCGCCGTCGGGCAAGAAGGTCACCGTCGCCGGTGACGTCCGCACCACGACCCTGACCGGGTTGACCAACGGCAGGGTGCAGACCGTGTCGGTGGCCGCGACCAACAAGATCGGCACGGGTAAGGCCGTGACCAAGGGCGACAACGTGCCGAGACCCGCTTACGCGCCGAGCAAGCCCGTGCCGTGTCAGCGACGCCCTCCAGCGCGCTGGGGTCGCTGGACGTCACCTGGCAACCGTCGCGTGACGACGGGTTTCGCCTTTCCCTCGATGAGGTTAACTTCTGCATCTTGACAACCACCGCGAGTGGCACGCGCCGCGTGAATCACACCGGTATCCCGTACCGCTGGCTCCGCACCGTTGCCATAGACCAACCGCGGGCGGTGCAGATCGCCAAGGACTTCTCAAGGAAGGTTGACACAGGCCCGGGTGACAAGTTCGGCAGTGTCGGTCGGTTGGCCTCATGGCCGCCGAGGGTGATTGCCGGGCAGACCGATGACGGCCACGACGTCGTTCGCGGTTGCCCTTCCCCCTTGTCCCGAGCGAGTGCCTTCCGCCGAGCTGTTCGATCCCGCGTGCCACGAGTCGACGTGCCGGATCCAGGTGAGGGGTGATGCCAGGAGGTGTTCGCGGTAGGGCGGCGCGCCGCCCGCTGTCAGCAGGCGCCAAGACGCACGGGCACCGCGACGAGACCACCGGCGTAGCGAGGGCCGCACACCACGGTGCCACCGGAGAGCACACCCTCGGAGCAGCTCACCCGCCATGGCGTTGGGGTCGGTGACGATGCCCAGCAGTCCCAGCACTGTCGCCACGGCGCTGTGGTTGGCGGGCAGGACCTGCGCGCAGGTCTGGGTGACGTCGCCAGGGGCGGCCTGGGCCGGAGCAGCGAAAACGAGGGCGGAGGTCGCCGCGGCGAGGATCAACACCGCGCAGAGGAAGACGACGCGGATCCGAGTGAGCGTCATGGCGCTCCCCTTCCTGGATACCCGCGGGCTCGAGTGGCGGTAGGCGGTCGCGTACAGCCGGTCGCCGCGAGCGTCGCAGACACGATCGACTCATTCATTCCCCCAAGAGCGGCGGACGTCGATCGGCCGAACATGTGAGCGCAGCACCTCGAATGGCGCGTCCAGGACACACGCGGTAGAGCCGCCCGGAGATGAAGTCCGCACAATCGAGCCCGGTTACAACGAAGGGGTGAAGTGCATTCCGTGGAGCACTCGCGAGTATTACTCGAACCATGAGAACGGGCAAAAAGAACCACCGAGTGTCACTATCACCCACACGGGCGACATCCCTCCACCAAACATCGATCGGACATCTACCGTGCCTGACAGGCGCCAAGAGGTGCCGTAATCCTCTTTGAGGGGGAGAAACATGCGCAGAATTCCGATGTCGGTCGGCGCGCGGGTTACCACCGGCATGATCAAGCGGTTACAACTGGCGGGCATGGCGCTCGCCGTAGTGGCGATGAGTAGTTCGCTCGGGGCTGGAGTCGCTCCGGCGGATGACGACACGACCTCCGCCTCCCCGTCGGCTTCGGAAGTCGCGGATCGGGCGCAGAACCCGGCTTCCATCCACGGCCTCAAGTGGAAAACGGAGTGGTGGGGTGGTGAACCCGATCACCTCGGGATCAGGTTCGCCACGGCGGGACTCTCCTACGCCACGGCCGCCTACTCGTTGCAGAACAACGGGTTCCGCACGGTGACGCTCAGGATGCTCGCCGACCCGGACCTGACCGAGATCAACCGAACGCGAGCGCAGCGCGACAGCGAGGTCATGAAGCTGCTACGAGAGCTGAACCGCCAGAACATCAACGTCTACCTCTACCAGCGCGTCTGGCTCCAGCGCGACGGAAGGCTGACGGCCAACGCGGACAAGTTCGTCAACGACATGAGCGGCATCATCAACCGCGCGAAGAGCGAAGGGCTCACCTCGCTGCAGGGCGTCATGCCGATCGAGACGAACCTGGAGAACACCGCCCAGGTGCGGGAACGCGCGTTGCACATCGCGAAGGGCATCAACGCCAAGACCGGCAACTGGCTCAAAACCCACACGCTGATGGTGCCCGGCGCGGCCATGGGCGGGTACTTCACGAACATCCACCAGGGTGGCAGCAGGTGGTTGGCCGACATGAGGGGCCAGACCTCGTACTTCGCCTTCATCTACAAGCACATGAAGAGCCAGGAGGAAAACCGGCTCGCCAGGTACAACGAGCGGTGGAACCACTACGTCGGCCTCCAGTCGACCAGCACGGCGCAGGACCAGATCAAGTTCCTGCGGCAGGACATGGGGCTGTCCGACCTCGAGTACCACTCCCGCCAGCACAAGACCCAGTTCCCCAGGCACACGCAAGTCGTGTTCTGGGGCGACGCGGCAGACGGCGTGTCCTACCTCAGCATCCTCGGCAAACCGCACGACTACACCACCATGCGGGCCCTGCACACCCTGCTCGTCAAGACGAACAACTGGCGCGGCTACTTCTTCAACTTCCCCTTCACCAACGCCGCCGCCAAAGGCCACGACCTCTGGAAGTACATGATCACCGTCAACGCCCAGACCAACGAACGGGCGAGGAACACCGCCTACAACCCCTCGCGCACCCACCAGGTCTGGGGCGAATGGCAAAACTGGGCCAACCCCGGCTTCAACTACTGAACGCCGACCACGCTCCGCCTCCACGCCTCCGCGACCTGTTGAAACTTGCTCACGGAGGTTCCAGGCCACTCGCCAATCCCGGCGAGGCCAGGCATCCCACCCGGTCCTTCCTCCGTGACCGGTGGGCGGTTGTTGGGGTGCAGGTGGTCACCGCTGTCATAGGCGGGACGCAGTGCGTGCCGGTTGTCGAGCTAACAGCGCTCGAGCTGCCCTCTGGCACCGACTGGCCCTGGCCGACCAGCCGGGCATGTACCTCGACCCGGTGACACGAGCCGAAGTACGACGACTCGCGGAAAGATTGGAACCCGGTCAGTCGGTGGCGCCCGTGGTCAGTGCGACCCCGAAGTCGGCCACCACCTGCGCCAGGAACGCGCTCGTAGGCGATGTGGTGATCACCAGGCCCAGCGCGGCCTGTCCTCCAGCTCCAGGAACCACGCCGCCGCCGGGTCGTGATCGCGCGCGCCCAAACGGTCGCGCGTCCATTCCCCACCGGCTTCGAAGAAATCGAGCTCCACGTCCACATTGGTTTGTCAAGGTAGCGGGACCAAGCGACGGCGAGTACTTCTGCGGCATCCATGTCACGGCACCGTGTGGGTCGGTGTGGTCGGGTCGGTGCCGTCCTTGACGCGCAGCCTGCCCAGCCGGGCGAACAGGTAGGAGGCGGGGGCCAGGATGCCCGCCGAGAACAGCAGGACCACCGGGATGGACGTCCGCCCCGCCAGCGCACCCAGCGGCGGACCGCCGACCACCTGGCCGATCGCGTTGAACTGACTGTTGACCGACAGCACTGTGGCCCTCGACCCCGAATCGATGTTGCGGTTGAGCCAGGCGGACTCCAGCGGCATCGACACCGCCCGCGCGCCCTCCTTGACCCACAGCGCCGCCAGGGCGAACCAGAGGCTGCTGGACAGCGCCATGCCGAGGATGCCGACCACCTGCACCACCGTCAGTGTGGCCAGCAGGCCGGACGGGTGCAGGGAGTTGACCGAATCGGCGCGAACCCGCTGCATGATCAGGCTGGTGGCCAGGCCGATGAGTTGGCCGACGATGGCGAAGATGGCAAACCACATGACCGCACCGGACATGCCGGGCAGTTCCGGCAGCGGGAAGTCCTGGAGTATCCGGGCCGTCCACAGCCGGTCGAATGCCTCGCTAGACAGGCCCACCAGCAGGCTGATCAGCAGGAACGACCGGATCACCGGCCGCCGTCCGGCCTGCTCGACGCCGATCTTGAGCATGGCGTACATGTGCTGGAAGGAGCCGCGGTCCTCCAGCGGGGCGGGGGTGAAGTTCCGCTCGGTCATGACCAGCACCAGCACCGCGGCCAACGCCAAGTAGCCGACCCCGGCGACTACGATCGGCGTCTGAAGGCTGATCAGTCCCAGGGCGCCCGCGAGCACCGCGCCGAGGACCATCGCGCCCAGTTCGAGCTGCTGGCCCCGGGTGAAGACGTGGGCGATGGCGTCGTCGCCGAGTTCGTCGGTGATCCACGCCTCCACCGCCCCCGAGGTGAACGTGAAGCCGATTCCCCAGATCACCTGTGCGACGAGAATCCACCAGAAGTTGGGAACAGCCCCTTGGAGCACGATCGCCACGCCGATCATCGTGAACCCGATCAGGGCGGACAGTCTGCGCGAGTACAGGTCGGCGACGATGCCGGTGGGGACCTCGCCTAGGAGGCACGTCAACTC
>JALZNB010000396.1 GCA_030857905.1 Actinomycetota bacterium | reverse complement strand
CCCGCTCTTCGACTCCGACGTTACCTGGTCGGCCAGGGAATGCTGGTCGGCACGAAACGGACGACCTGCGGGTCATGGTCGCTGGCCTGGTCGGCGAACTCGGCGTTGATGTGCACGATGTCGTAGTCCGGCCGGACCACGAACGGGCTCGTCGTGATGTGGTCGAGCGCCTGGGAGTTGCCCTGGAAGACGTAGCTGTACCGCTCGGTCGCGGGCAGCGTGTCGATCAGGGCACGCAGCGCACCGCCCTCGGTGAGCTTGGCCATCACCGGGGAGAACTGGAAGTCGTTGATGTCACCAAGCACGACAACGTTCGCGAGCGGGTCCACCCGCAGAACCGACTGGGTGAACTCGTTGACCAGCCTCGCCTGCTGCAGGCGCTGCTCTTCGGAGCCGCGAACCGGCGGCTGGTTGCGACCGAACAGCGGCTGGTCGCCACCCTTGGAGGCGAAGTGGTTGGCGACGACGAACACGGGGTGCCCGTTGAAGGAGAACTCGCCGACGAGCGGCTTGCGGCTCGCCGCCCACGCCGCGTCGGCGGGCTGAATCCGGCCGGGTGAGACGGAAAGGTCGACCTGGAACGGGAAACGCCCCTTGCCGACGGAGACCGGCGTGGTCGCGTCGCCGCCTGGCTTGTCCACAAAGGACACACGCTGGGCGTTGAACAGGAACGCCACGCGGATGTTTCCGCCAGGCTGGCCGCCGTCCGCGCCGTCGACCGGGTTGATTTGGCGCCACTGGTAGCGCGGTCCGCCCGCGGCCACGATCGCGTCGACGAACCGGGCGAGGGTCTGGTCCGCCGCGACGACGCCGTCGTTGGTCGGTCCCGTGTCGTCCTGGATCTCTTCCAGCGAAAGGATGTCCGGTGTCGCCAGGTTCGTCACGACCGCCTGGGCGAGCCGGTCGATCTTGGCCTGGGTGTCCTTGGCGGAGAGGTTCTCCACGTTGTACGTCGCCACCGACAGCTCGCCTCCGCGAGTCGCCCTGGTCACCTCGGGCTTGAGATCGCCCACGGCGAGCGCGCCGAGTTCGGTCGCCTGGATGACGTAGCCGCCGAAGCGGCTGAAGTCGATCGGACCAGCGGTCGAACCGGTCAGCGTGTCACCCACGTTGGCCTGCGGGAATGGCCGCTCCGCGAAGGGGATCAAGGACAGGATCTGGATGCGGCCGCTGTTCTGCTGGTCGTAACCGGTGTACACGGTGCCGCCACGCGCCGAGCGGTTCTGCTCGGGCTTGCTGGTGAGCCACACCTCGTTGAACGAGGTCGTCGCACCCACGACGCGGCCGTTGTCGACCTGGACGCGCATCCCTTCGCGCGACTCGTAGAAGTCGAGCGCGTAGGTGTTCGGTTCGAGGGGCAACGCCTCGATGTTGCCGCCAGGCTGCGGGGCGTACGCGGCGGGCACGGTCGCCGGCGTCAGGATTTCCGTTGCGGGAAGCGGGTTCGCGCTGGAATCGATCGTCCACTTCGCACTACTCAACTGGGTCGTCGACAGCAACAGCGAGGACGCGGACGAGCCGTCCGGGTAGAACTCGCCGACCGTGCCGGACACCGTGACGGCGTCGCCGACGCGGACATTCGGGGTGGTGGAGCCGGTAAAGACGAACAGGCCCTCGCTGGTCGCCGGGTTCAGGTCCGGCCGCGGGTCCTGGAACCAGAACCCCCGCGCGGAGCCGAAGGCACGCACGGCGGTGACCACACCCGTGACGCCGCCGACCTTCTGACCGTTGAATGTGGACAGATGCGTCGTACCTTGGATCTCGTGGATCATCGCGACGACCGGCTCGGGGTCCGAGCCGCCAGGGGTCTCCCCCTTGGCGTTGGTCGGCGTCGGCGCACCAACGGCGAAGTCGGCCGAGTTGTTGTCGGTGTCGACAAGTGCCGAGCGGGCCGCCGAGGTGCCATTGGCGGTGTTGGCCGTCGGCGTGCCTTCACGAACCACAGTGCTGGTGCCGTAGCCGACGAGGTCGCGAACGCGGGTGTCGGCAGCACAGTCGGCGGCGGTCTTGCAGGTAAGCGCAGTCGTCGTGGTGACCAGCGCGATCGTGCCGCCGGTCGCCGACATGGCGATGGTGCCGGTGGCGTCCGGGGTGGGCAGCTCGACCGTGCCGCCCGCGCCCTTCGCCTCACCGATCAGGTAGCGGCCGCCTCCTGGGAGGCCGCCGGACAGCGGGGTGACCTGCCAGGGGCTGCTCGGGTTCGCCGACGCCGGGAGGTACTGCACGCTCCACCCGTCGAGGGCGAGCGGCGCCGCGCTCGCGTTGGCCAGCTCGATGAAGTCCGACGTCAAGGTGGCGCCGTTGTTGCCGCCACCGCCATAGACCTCGGCGAGTAGTGCGTCGGGGCTCGGTGTGGCGGCCGCGATGGGTGCGGCCAGCACACTGGACACCGCGATGGCCGCACTGGCCACGCTGAGCAGCGCTAAAGATCTCACGAGGGATCCTCCCTGAGAACGTCGACGGTGGACGCATCTTTCACTGGATGCGTGAACTGCGGAAGACGCCAAAGGAACGATCCGTCCAGGATCGGCGAGCAGCGGGCTTCGATCAGACCACTTTGGGTGCCACTGGCAGGTCCGCGACGGCACGATCACCGTCGACGTCGGTCAACCGACCACCCTGTGCGCCGAGCTGGCGCAGCTCGGTCAACGCGTCCACCGAGCTGAGGTCAACGACGACCTGTGCGCGGCCACCGTCGCGTTGCGCGTTGAAAGTTCCCCGCGCGCGATGCCCGGTGGTTACGGTCGCCCGTAGGGCACCGGTGGAGGCCAGCGCGCCTCGCGCGGCCCCCAGCCTGCCTAGCGCGTCGTCGACAGCGGCCAGCAGCGCCGCCCGGTTGCCCTCACACATCGCCAACACCAGCTCTGGCTCACTTCCGGCGACCCTTGTGCCATCGGTGAACGATCCAGCGGCCAGTGCGAGCGCCAGCGGCCCACCGTCGGCCCCGGTCGAGGCCAGGACGGCGGCCAGGACGTGCGGCAGGTGTGAGATCCGCGCGACGGCGGCATCGTGGTCGGCGGCGTCCGCGGGAACCACGTGCGCGCCACACGCCAACGCGAACTCGGCGACGTGCCGCCAGCTCGCCATCGCCGTGCCGTTGTCGGTCGCCACGACCCAGGCCGCGCCGCGGAAGAGTTCCGCCGAGCCCGCCTTCCATCCAGACTCCGAGGTGCCCGCCATCGGATGCCCACCCACGAATCGAGCGGAAGGCGCGTACCGAGCCACCGACTCGGCGACTGGGCCCTTGACACTCACGACGTCAGTCAGCAGGCAGGTAGGCGCCAACTCCCCCACACGACGCATGACGGCATCGACAGCGGTCAACGGAACCGCGATAACCACAAGGGCGTCTTCGACCGCCGCACGGTCGAGAGCCTCGTCAACGGTGCAGACCTCGAACCCGTCCACTTCCGCGGCTAGCGCGTCGGCAGCGGACGCGGTGGCACCCCACGCCGTGTGCCCAGCCGCGACCGCAGCACGCAGAACCGAACCGCCAATGAGCCCGAGGCCAATCACGCACACCGCTCGCATGAGTGCCGATCCTGCCCTACGGACGCGCGGTCACCGCAGCGCGTCCAACGCGAAGGCCGCATACGTCGTCACGCCGTGCGCCAGCGCCGCCTCGTCGAAGTGGACTTTGTTGGAATGGTTGGCAGGCGCGTCGGCAGGGGTGATTCCAGGCGGGCACGCGCCAAGAAACGCCATCGCGCCTGGCACGCGTTGGAGAATGTAGGAGAAGTCCTCCGCTCCCATCAGCGGGTTCGGCAGCTCGACAGCGTGCTTCGGGCCGAGAACCGCCGAAACGACCTCGCTGACCCGGTCCGCGACTTCAGTGTCGTTGACCGACACCGGGTAACCGGCGTTGATCGTGACTTCGGCTGTGCAGCCGTGCGCGGCGGCGGTGTGTTCACACACCCTGGCGATCTCGGCGACCATCGTCTTGCGGGTCTGCTCGGAGAGCGTGCGCAACGTGCCTTCCAGTTCAGCCGTCTCGGGAATGATGTTGGACGTGGTGCCCGCGGTGATCCGGGCGACCGTGATCACCGCGGGTTCGAAGACACTGATCCGCCTGCTCAGGACGGTCTGCAATGCGCCGACCATCGCGGCGGCGGCGGGCACCGGGTCGAGCGCGTCCGAGGGCACCGCGGCGTGGCCGCCCCTGCCTATGACCTTGACGGTGAACATGTCGGCGCTGGCCATGATCGGACCGGCCTTGCACCGCACGACCCCGGAGATCTCCTTGGACGTGATGTGCAGCGCGAACGCCCGTTCGACCGGCACGCCCGCCGCGTCGAGCACGCCTTCGTCGATCATGTACCGCGCGCCGTGGTGGCCTTCCTCGCCCGGCTGGAACATGAAGACGACCTTGCCCGCGAGCGCGTCCCGCCTCGATGTCAGCAGGCGCGCGGCCGAGGCGAGCATCGCGGTGTGCGTGTCGTGGCCGCAGGCGTGCATCAGGCCATCGATCTCGGAGGCGAAGGGCAGTTCGCTCTCCTCGCGCAGCGGCAGCGCGTCCATGTCGCCGCGCAGCAGCACCGCGGGTCCCGGTCGACCGCCGTCGAGGACCGCGACCACCGAGCCGACCGATTTCCCGGTCTGAATCCGCAGGTCAAGGCCCTCAAGCGCGTGCAGGACGGCAGCTTGGGACCTGGGCAGTCGGAGCCCCAGTTCCGGGTGCTTGTGCAGTTGCCTGCGCAGAGCCACGGTCTTGGGTTGCAACGCCCTGGCCGCGTCGAAGAGCCCGGTGAACCGAGGATCGTCCGATTGCGGCGGTGAGGTTGTCATCTCTCGATAGTGTCACCGACCCCCAGTTCGGGGGACTGCTTCTTCCGGGTGACCCCTTCGGGGAATACGGTGTGGTCATGTCGGAGCAGGAGCCGGTAACGGGCTTCGGAATTGCGGTCGTCCGGGAGGACGGCATATGGCGGTGTGATCCGATGGAGAGTTCGGCGCTGAGCGAACTGGACACAGCGATCACCGAACTTCGCAAGACCCGTTCGACCGGGGCGGTGTTCGGCCTCCTCGCCGTCGACGACGAGTTCTTCCTCATCCTGCGACCAAGTCCCGGCGGCATGTCGTTGCTGCTGTCGGATGCGACAGCAGCACTGGACTACGACATCGCCGCGGACGCGTTGGACCTGCTGCGCGTCGACCCGCCGGAGGACGAGGACGAGGTGTGGCCGGAGGGGTCGCTCGACATCCTCGCCGACCTCGGGCTGCCCGCGCCGGAGCTACAGGTGATCATCGACCAGATCGAGCTCTACCCGGACGAGCAGTTGCAGATGATGGCCCAGCGCCTGGGGTTCGCCGACGAGTTCGTCAAGCACCTCGACACCATCCTGCAGTGAGCCACGACGCCCTGATGCGGTCGGCCATCGAGGTGGCCCGCCGCGCCGAGGCGACCGACGACATCCCGATCGGCGCGATCGTCCTCGGTCCGGACGGCACCGAGTTGGCCTCGGCCTGCAATTCTCGCGAGGCGCTCGGCGACCCCACCGCCCACGCGGAGGTGCTGGCACTGCGCGCGGCGGCGCGGGTTCTCGGTGACGGCTGGCGGCTGACCGGCTGCACGCTCGTGGTGACCGTGGAGCCCTGCACGATGTGTGCGGGCGCGCTGGTGTTGGCGCGCGTGGCCAAGGTCGTGTTCGGGGCCTGGGAGCCCAAGACGGGGGCGGTCGGCTCGTTGTGGGACGTCGTGCGCGACCGGCGGCTGACTCATCGGCCAGAGGTGTGGGGCGGCGTGCTCGCGGACGAGTGCGCGGCATTGCTGAACCGATTCTTCACAGACCATCGCCTGTGATGCACGTCACTATCGCGTGAGATTAGGCCGAATGCGGGACACCCCTGACCCGAGGGGCCCGCAACACCCTCAGTACAGGGAGGAAGCCTGATGAGCATTTTCGACAAGGCCAAGGACAAGGCCGAGCAGGCCATCGGCGAAGCCAAGGAGAAGCTGGGTCAGAAGACCGGCAACGAGGACCTTGAGCGCTCCGGCCAGGCGGACCAGACCACCGGTCAGGCCAAGGAAGCAGGCCACGACCTTCGCGACAAGGCAGCCGGAGCGGTCCAGGACGCCAAGGACAAGTTCAACCGCTGACCGATCTTCGATCGCGTACGAGCCCGCCACCCACTCGGGGTTGGCGGGCTCGTGGCGTGTTCCGAGCCGACCATCGCCCCGACCCGCTCCCGATAAGACATCCCGCGTGCGGGTCGCCCATCCGGGTCTGTAATCTCTTTCGCGGTGGCGTGTCCGAGCGGCCGAAGGAGCGCGCCTCGAAAGCGCGTGACGGGTAACCCCCGTCCGTGGGTTCAAATCCCACCGCCACCGCCAATCGCCAGCCTTGTCGATCATCGACGCGGCTGGCGCTTTGTTTTTCACGATGAGGCTGGTCAGGTCTCGGGTCGGCAACGAATGTGTGACCCAGCTCCCACCGCGACCTACGTTGAGCCGGTGGATCAGTCGGATACCGAACACCCGCCCGCCTTACCCAGGCGTCCTCCTCTCATACGGCGAATCGCCGTCGTCGCCATCGGCCTGGTGGTGATCGGGGGCGCTGTCGCGGTGTTGCGCGCCCCGCAGGAGGCCGGTGACGCCGCGCCGAAACCGGTGCCGCCGCCGCAGACGAGTGTGCGGGAGTTCGCCGCTGACGGAGTCGTGGTCCCCGGCCCTGGCAATCCGGCCGCCCAGCCCGCCGGGCTCGACATTCGGCCCGGCCCGCACAGCCTTCGCGTCGGCTGGGGTCGGCGGCACATCGACAAGCCGGAACCTGATCGGGCAGCGGGCTACGAGGTGCGGTGGGGACGCGGAGACAGCCGCGACAGCGTCCGCT
Source organism: Actinomycetota bacterium (assembly GCA_030857905.1). Classification (GTDB taxonomy): domain Bacteria; phylum Actinomycetota; class Actinomycetes; order Mycobacteriales; family Pseudonocardiaceae; genus Actinokineospora. Next base: position 17,264 of record JALZNB010000396.1, on the reverse strand, counting down.
TGGTGGCCGAACCCGCCGTGCAGCTCGACGGGCTGGAGAACGACGTCAGCTACCGGGTCGAGGTGCGCACGGTCGATGCCTACGGGCAGCGGTCGTTGCCGCTGTTGGGCGAAGGCGTGCCCAGGCTCGCCACCGGGGAACCGCCGTGGGCCTTCGTCGACCGGTTCACCTCCCGCGTAGTCCCCGATCCGGTGCTGTGGCGGCTCGCGAGTCCCGGCGGCTGTGGACGCGCGACCAGGGGTGACAACGATGATGGCAAGCGGCTCGTCATCAGTGCGCGGTGCGGCGCCGAGTCGTTGGCTCTGCGGTCCCGTTCACCATTCCGGCTGCACAGCGCGCCGGTCGACGACGAGTTGGGCCGGTTCGTCGTCGAGACCGACCACCCGGGGCACTCCGGCGGCGAACTGCTCATCGATCTGGTGCCAGGACCGGTTGACCTGATCGGCGGCTCCCCCAACGGTTCGCCCGCGCCCGGGCAGCCGGGACTCGCCCAGGACGACCCGTCGTTGCCGCCGGGGACGATCCGGGTTCGGGTCGTGGGTTCGGAGGCCACGACGGTGCAGGTGTTGGTGCCGCCAGGCACGCCACGTCTGGGCACGCCAGTCCAAACGGTACGACCACCTGTCGCGGAGATCGGTATCTCCGCCCGGTGGGAGCTGATCGTGCGCGCGGACAGCGTGCGTGTCCTGCGTGACGGTCAGGTGGTCGGGGGTGGCGACGTGACGCCCGCGTGGCGGGAGGCGACCGCGCTGCTCGGCTTCATCGGCGCCCGCAGCGGGCTGTACACCGGTGTCGACCTGGTCGGGTTCATCGGCGCCCCTACGACGGCACCGGTCCTGATGCCCTCGCCCGTGCTCGACACCGGGCCGGTGATCATCGCGGCCGGGTCGCCCGCCCAGACGCCGTCCGGGGGTGCCCGCGTGCCTGGCAGTGCGGGAGCACAGCTCAGGGTCACCCTCGCGCCGCAGAACGGGCCGACTGAACAAGCAGACGACACCTTCACAGTCGACGTCGGCGGTCGCCTCTACCCGGCGCGGGCCGTGATTCCCGGCCAACAGTTGATCAGGGGCGTGCGTTATCCCGTCGTCGTCGATCTGCCGCCCGAGGCGTTGGTTCTCCGGCCTGACGGCAAAACGCTTCCAGTTCGGGTGCAGGGGTCACTCCCGCGCGGACGCGCGGTCACACGGATCGTGCACGCGTCGATAGAGCTAACCGCGCCACCTACCGCGGTATCCCCCGCCAGTGGCACCGGCATCGAGGAACCACTGGCAGGTCCCCGGCCCGCGCTGGCCCGACCGAGCGCACGGTTCTTCGACGCGGCAGGCAAACCCATCGCCGAGGAAGGCGAGGTGCCGCGCGGCAGACTGGTGTTGGAGGTCGTCGCGGACGCCCGCGCCGGACAACGGATCGCGGGCGAGGTGTCCGGGTTGGCCGGGGTCGAGGTCTATCTCGACGGCGACCAGATCGCGGGCATCCCGACGACGAAGAACGGCCCGGGCATCGGCGGAAGCTGGCGGCTGGCGGTGAACACAGCGGGACTCGGCCAGGGCAAACACACAGTCGAGATCAAGACAGTCGGGGTGGACCCGAGGTCGGCCTTCGCGGTGACCTACGCCCACTTCGTTGTGGGCGCGTGAGTCACAGCCTGCGGGCGATTCCCGGATAGTCGACCACGATGCCGTCGACGTCGACAGTCAGGTCAGCGGTGAAATCGCCTTGCTGGAAGGTGATGACAGCGCCGTCATCGTCGACGGACACCGTGCGATAGGTCTGCCGAACCAGGCTGACCGTGAGGTCGGGGACGGACACACAGACGACCGGCATCTCGAACTCGCCGGCGACCCGGTGCAGACCGAGCCGCCGGATCGGCAGCGAGTTGAAGGTGACCGCGCCCGCGACATCGACGTTGACCGAGCCGTCGAACTCGTCGCGGCTGGAGCTGTGGCCGCGGTCGACCAGCCAGACGCCGTCCTCGGTCCGGCTCAGCGAGATCTGCCGCTCGTCCTCGGCCGTGGTGGTGCGCAGCAACAGTCGACCGGCTTCCTCGCCCTTGTCGACCGCGGCCTCGAACGACACGCTGAACGCCTCGGTATCCTCGGACGCGGCGGCGATGAACCTGCCGGACGCGCGCATCCGGTTGTCGGAGACCAACAGCCGCACCGACTCCAGCGAGGGCGGTGTGCTGCCCTGCCAGGTGTACACGACCGGTTTGCGGGGACCGGTGGATCGGGTTCCTCCCCGGTTACCGGAATGGGCCGAGGTCACGGCCGGGTGTCCTGGTTCTGGTCTCCGGGTCGCGCCGGGGTCGCACCCTGGGCGCCGTGCTCGCCGGGAATGAGGTCCTGGATCTTGTCGACGACCGCGTCCACCTGCTCGTCGTGGCCGACCTTGCCCTTGACGAACCCGCCCGCCTTCTCGACGCCGCTCTCGATCTTGTCCCCGTGCTGCTCGACCAGGCCCGCGGCCTTGTTCTTCAGCTCGTTGAAGTCGATGCCCATGGTGCTCCTCACGCACTCGCGAGACCCGGCGGGACCCTGACGCAGGGTACCCAACCCGAACCCCCGTCTCCCACCGTGGAAATCTCCACGCGGCCTCAACCTACTCAGTTCCGCGCCTCGCGCGACCTGGCGGCGAACCGGCCGCGCACCCTGGGCAGGATGCGCCGCCTCGGCCGTCTGCCCAGGTCGGGGCCGCGCAGCGTGGCGTGCACGGCGTCGACCTCGGCGCTCACTTTCGCCAACTGTTCGTTCTCCGGCAGCGACCCCGACTTGGGGGCGCGCTGGTCGCGGACAGCCGCCGCGGCCTCGCGCACAGCCGACGCGAGAACGGCGACCTCCGCCTGGTCGGCCGGTGGGGTGCCTCTGGCGATGGCGACAGCGGCCGCGGTGACCGCGTCGGTGAGGTTCTCCAGCCCGATGATCACCGGCCACCACGCGGACGCCTGTCGCCCGGCCGCCGATGGTTCGACCAGAGACTGCTGGAACGTGGTCCGCAGGTCGGAGAGAACGCGGTAGGCGTCGCGGCGAAGGCTGGATCGCCGGTGGGGCTCCTCGGACAAGCCGTGCGCGAGGTAGTCGGCCACCTTGTCGAGCGCGTCGGCGAAATCCTGCCCGACTCTGGGTCGACGTTCGCCCGGCCAGATCTGGTAACCGAAGACAAGCACGATCACACACCCGAGCACGGTGTCGAGCAGCCGCGCGGTGACCAGGCTCCAGTTACCCGCGTTGGCGAGGTCAAGCTGCACGATCACCAACGGGGTGACGAACGTGCTGAACATCCCGTAGTTGCGCACTTGCCCGATCGGCAAGGCGATAGCCGCAACCGCGACAAGCACGACCAGCCCCCACGCGGGTGGGTCTATCGCGAGGACACCAGCACCGATCATCACGCCGACGGCCGTGCCCGCACCACGCAGAACAGCTCGCCCGAACACAGAGCCGAAGTCCGGCTTGAGCACGATCGCCACGGTCAGCACCACCCAGTACGAGTGTTCGAGCGGCAGCAGCGCGGCGGCGAGTTCGGCGATCCCGACGCACAGCGTCAGCCGCAACACGATCATCCAGGTGACGCGTCCCGCGATCACGTTGTCCCGCAGGCGAAGGAGCCGCTCGCGCGGGCCGGCCTTGGCGTCGTCGGCTCGGTCGTCGGAATCGTCGTCGCCTCGACGGAACTCGGCGACCGCCAGGAGACCGGTGTGCAGCAGGGCGGTGGCTTTGGCGCCCGCAGGCGGTTGCGGTGGGTCCGTCAACGGCTGACGGTTGCGAATACGGTCGGCGGCGTCGGCGAGGTAGTCCACGTACTCCTGCGGCGGCTGACGCCGGGAGTGGATCAGCGCCACCGCCGCCTCCACCACTGGTGTGGTCTTGGTGACGAGCATGAACAGCCTGCGGTAGGCGCGATCGCGGCCAGCGAGCCGGGAACGGGCCGTCAAGAGGACGTCGTACGCACGGTTGAGCGCGTCAGTCAGCCGGAGCCTGGCCTGGCGCGCGCCGCCGGTCCCACTGGCCGCCAGCACAGCGGCGAGTTCGTCGTAGACGCCCGCGACGGCCGCCCGCTCGATGGCGACCCCCCGCACCGGCCACGCGGCCAAGGCCAGCACCCACGCGAAGACAGCGCCACCGAGGAAACAGCCGACGGCGAGCAAAGGGTCGGCCTGCTGACTCGACCCGAGCACAGCGAAAACCAAGAGTTGCAGCCCGGCCATTGACGCGGTGCTGCCGGTCGCGCTGATGAGCGCGGACAACCCCGCGATGCCGACCAGCACGACACTGGTCAGCACACCGTGGTGACCGAGTACCGCGCCAAGCAGATAACCGACGGTTCCGGCTGATCCGGCGGCGGCCAGCCGCTGCGCGCGAACCCGGTAGGGGGCGTCCGTGTCGGCGAACGTGACACACAACGCACCAATGGAGATCAACACGCCGATACCGACGTGGCCGACGATCATCCCGACGGCGATCGGTCCCGCGATGCCGATCGCCGCGCGCATCGCCCGTTTCCACGGAATCGGCACCGGCTTCTGGGTCACCAGCTGCCGCAGCCAGTGCGGCGCGGCGAGGTCTGGAGTGCTCACCCGTCCGACGATAGGGCCTGACACGAAAGATCCCCTCCCGACAAGTGTCGGGAGGGGATCTCGCTAGCTGGGTGTGATCAGGCGGACTTGCGGCGACGCTGGTAGATCAGCGCGCCTGCGCCAGCACCGACCAGGCCGAGACCGACCAGCACGGGCACCAGGATCGAGGCACCGGTGTCGGCGAGGTCGTCCGACTTGGCCTGCGGCACGGGCGCCACCGTGGTGGTGGGCACCGGCGCTTCCGAGGAGGACGTCGGGGCCGGGGTACCGGTGGTGGTCTGTACCGGGCCCAACTTCCAGTCACCCTTGGCGCTGGCGTTCAGCGAGGTGATCTCCGAGTCGGCGACGATCAGCGACTGGGCTTCCTTGGTCTCGTAGCCGTTGACCACGAACAGGCGGCCGACGCCCTTCTTGAAGTCGGCCTTCGCGGTGATCGAGGCGTTACCGGCCTCGGCGGCCGCCGGAACCTTGAAGAAGACCTCGGTGCCGTTCTTGACGCTCTCGGAGTTGATCTGCTTGCCATCGGCGTCGGTGAGCAGCACGCCCTCGGGCAGGTCGGCCGCCACCTCGGTGAGCACGCCGTTGGTCTCGAACTTGAACGGGCCGACGAGCTTGCCCGACTCACCGGTGGCGTCAGCCGGGGTGATCTTCAGCGCGGGGGTGGTCTCTTCGCCCGCACCGGTGTTGTCCTTGCCGATGAGGTACTTGTAGAGCGCGACGACGTCCTTGTCCGTGGTGTTGTCGCCCTCGGTCGGGTCGCTGTTGACAGCCAGGTCGAGGCTGTCGCTGTAGTGCCACACCGCCGCCTGGGTGGCCGCGATGGCCTCCTGCTTGCTGAGGTCCGCGCCGGTGAGCTTGTTGAGCTTGCTCAGACCGGAGGCGGGGTAGCCGTGCGTGAGCACCCACTTGATCTTGTCGTTGTTCTTGACGAACGACGAGTCCTTCTTCGGGAAGGAGTTCCACGGCACTTCGGAGTAGGTCCGGTCGTGGCTGACCTGCACGTGGATCTGCACGCAGTACAACTTCAGCGACTTGTTGTTGCCGAGGTCGAGGTTGAACAGCGACGCGGTCCGCCACGCCTTGTCGGACATCTGGACCGAGAGGCCCTTGTCCTGCGTCTTGACAATCCCGCTGGGAGCGTCCGCCGCGGCGGGCAGGGCTGCCAGGGTGACCATTGCCGTGGTTGCGGCTAGCGCGACGCCTGCGCGGCCGAGCTTTGAGCGACTGCCCATGACTCTCCTTCTAGTGGGTCCACAAAGTCGATCCAGTGCTGAGGGTGCGGCGTGGATTCCCCCTGAGTCCGTCGCCACCGAACGACTTTTCCGCACCCACCCGGATAGCGGTGATCAAGTCGCTCGGCATTGGCGAACTCTACTCAACCTGAAAGGGGGTCACCCAATCGGGGTCTCGGCTACCAAATCGTGACCAAAGCGACCACTCCCGGCCTTACCCCTAACAGCGCGGCGAAACATGAAAAGGCGACCATGTCCAGCCTGCGACGTTATCGTTCGCCATGTGACGCATTGGCGGGGCGAGCGGGAACCGGATCACTCGGACACGGACGAAACGGCCTATTCGGCAGCGGCCGAACAACGCCAGGCGAAACTCCCAGCGATCTTGAGCATCATCGCGATCATCGTCATCGTCGGGACCGTGATCACCATTGTGCTGATCAATCGGGATGTCGCGGGCGGCAAAGCGGTGCCCCGGGTGTCGTCCACGGCATCACCTTCCGCGCCCCCGAGCACTCGTGTGAGCGCCACGTCCGTCACCAGGCCCCCGACAGACCGGCGGGTCGTCGAGAACCGCTCGGCACGACTGTCCTATTCGGTCTCGGCCGAGTGGACCGAGCAGCCATCGGCGAAGTTCGAGGTCCTCAACGTCGCCTTCACCGGGGTGGCCACCTACGGCAATTACCGCTGCGACGGCAAAGAACACACGCGCGGCACAGCGGCGAGCGCGGCCGTGCAGAACACTCAGGACAAAGAACTCGATCCACAACGGACGGCCGAGGCTTTCGCCAAAGCGTTCACCGATCGGGCCTACCCCGGCGCGCAAACCGATGCGCCGACAACGCGGGCGAGCGAGATCGCCGGGAAGAAGGCGGTTCTGGTGATCGCCAAGGTGCGTCCGAAAGCGTCAGGGTGCACGGCGGGCGCCGCCATGGTCGCGGTGCTCGCCGTCGACCTGGACAACGCCACCGCGACCACACCGCGCGGGCTGGCCCTACTCGTGATCACCAACGACCTGGATGGCGGCCCGGCGACCCCGGAACCGTTGCCGGAGAACACCATCCAGGCCATCATGGCCGGAACCCGCGTCAACTAGTGCGGTGGCCACTGACGTTTGCCGTGGTCGGCGGGTCCACGGCGCGGGTGGAAAGGCACTCGTACTGGACGTACTTGGCCTTTTCCGGCCGTGCTGTCAGGCGCGTCGTGGGCGGGTCGAACGCGGTGAAGGTCAGTGGTCACCGCACTAACGACCCCACTGGGGTTCCTAGGGGTTCCACTGCTCCACGACATCGTCGAGCACAAGCAGCGGAAGCGGCCCATTGCCGATGACGAGGTCGTGGAAAGCGCGGATGTCGAACCGGTCACCGAGTCGGGCGCTCGCCTCGGCGCGGATTCGCTGAATCTCCAGCCGCCCGACCATGTAGGACAGGGCCTGCCCCGGATACGCGATGTAGCGGTCGACCTCGCTGCCTATCTGCGGGCCGACAACGGGGTGTTCTCCCACAGATAGGCCAGCGCTTGATCACGTGACCAGCCCTTCGCGTGCAAGCCCGTGTCGACCACCAGCCGGGCGGCGCGCATCGAGTCCATCGCGAGCATTCCGATTCGCGCGAGGTCGTCGGAGTACAGGCCCATTTCGTCGGCGAGGCGCTCGGTGTAGAGGCCCCAGCCCTCGGTGTAGGCGTTGACGTCAGCCATTCGGCGCAACAGCGGCAGCTCGCTCAGTTCCAGCGCGATGGTGAGCTGGAAATGGTGGCCGGGAACGGCCTCGTGGAACGCGGTGACCTCGGAGAGAAAGCGGTCACGCTCGTGCGCGCCATGCGTGTTCGCGTAGTAGACACCCGGGCGCAACCCGTCGAGCGACGGTGCCATGTAGTAGGCGGCGGGCGCACCAGGCGCCTCGGCCTCGGGCACCGGCTCCACTCGACAGCGTTGACTCGGCAGTCTGCCGAACCACGTCGGCGCGGCGGCCTCGGCCCGCTCGATCGCGCGACGCGCGTCGCCGACGAGCTCGTCGCCGTCGCGCCAGCGCAGGGCGGGGTCGTTGATCAGTCGATCGAAGATCGCCGCCTGGTCGGACAGGCCGAACACCCGCTCGCCGAGTTCGGCGTATTCCGAGCGCAGGGCGGCGATGACGTCGAGCCCGGTCTGGTGGAGGTCTTCGGGGGTCCGGTCAGTGGTGGTGTGTACACGCGACAGTGCCGCGTACGCCTGGTCGCCGCCGGGGAGCGCGCAGAGGCCGGGCCGGTCGTCCGGCCTGCCGTGCTCGGCGACCTCATCGACCAGGAAGTCCCGATAGTTCACCACTGCGGGCCGCACCACCTCGGCGAGCACCCGCTCGCGTTCGGCGTCGAACTCCGCGTCCGGCCCCTGTTGCCCCTGAAGTGGGTCCGGCCCCTGGCTGTCGAGGTAGCGGCCGAGGTGCGCGATGGCCGCGTCGACCAACCTGCGGACCGGCACCCTGCCGGTGGCGATGCCCGCGCGGTGCCGCTCGATGACAGCGTCGAGGTGCGCGGGAATCGCCCGAAGCCTGCTCAGGTACGACCGGGCGCGCTCGGCGTCGGGCAGCACGATCATCGGCAGCCCGGTCAGCAGCCTCGACACCGGCGCGATGAACAGGTCGGTGATGGTGTGCTCGATCGACCGCGCGTCGATCGAGTCGACGGCCGCGCGCGCCTGCTGCGCCACCACCTTGATCGTGATCGCGTTCTGGCCGACCGACGCGCCTGTCGCCTCGATGGCGTCCGCCCGCCCGATGATCGCCAGCAGGTCCGCCCTCAACGTCCGCTCGGCCGCCTCGGAGACGTCACCGAGCCGATCGTCCCGCCCCGGCACGCCCAACAGGGTCGCGCTGAGCGGGTCGGCGTCGAGAATGAGATCGAGCAGTTCATCGGCCAGCGCGGTGACATCGCTCACGCCGTTCTCCCCAGTCGTCATGCCGCGAGATTACGCGTCACCGAAGAGGGTTAACTGGAAAAAAACGGGCTGGGCGACGGAAGCCGCCCGGCCCTTCCATGTCAAACGCGATCCGAATCGGCCTCGACCGGCAGCCCGGCCGCCTCGCGCACGATGCGCTGGGCCAGTTCGAGGCCTGCGGCTTGGCCGTCGCCGTGGGTGCCGTCCGCGGCGAGGTCGCGGGCCGAGCTCTCGGCGTCGGCGAGCTTCGCCAGTACGGCGGTGACCTCGACGGACTCTTGTGGTTCGGACATCGGGGTCCTCTCGGTCGAACTGAACGTGACGACAACCACGTACCCGGAATCCCTCGAACGTGTCACCGGTTGGCCATATTGGGGTCAATCTCACCTATAGTTCGCTTCGCTAATCAATTTCCGGGAGGACCACGGGTGAGCGCTGCGCCGACGGCCACTGCGCGACCAGCCGCCATCCTGCCCCGCGAGGTCTGGGTGCTCGTCGCGGCCAACTTCCTCATCGCCATCGGATTCGGCCTGGTCGCGCCCGCGTTGCCGACCTTCGCCCGCAGCTTCGACGTCAGCGTCACCGCCGCGTCGATCGTCGTCAGCGCGTTCGCGGTGGCCCGGCTGTTGTTCGCGCCGGTCAGCGGCCGATTGGTAACTCGACTAGGCGAACGACGGGTCTACCTCACCGGCCTGCTCATCGTCGCGGCCAGCACAGGTGCGTGCGCCTTCGCGGGCGAATATTGGCAGTTGGTGGTTCTACGCGGCCTCGGCGGCGTCGGCTCGACGATGTTCACCGTCTCCGGGATCGGCCTGTTGGTACGGCTCACCCCGGCAGCTCTACGCGGGCGGGCGTCTGGGCTGTGGGGCACCAGCTTCCTACTCGGCAACGTGGCAGGCCCGCTAGCAGGCGGCGGCCTCATCTCCATCTCGCTGCGCGCGCCATTCCTCGTCTACGCGGCGACCCTGGTCCTCTCGGTCGTCATGGTGTGGTTCTTCCTGCGCCGATCCACTCTCATCGCGCCGCCCGGCGAGGACGACACGACCCCCGTCTTCGCGCTACGCACAGCGCTACGCGACAGCGGTTACGTAGCCGCGCTAATTTCCAGTTTCAGCAACGGCTGGGCCGTGTTCGGCGTGCGGGTGTCCCTGGTGCCGCTGTTCATCACCGAGGTGCTCCGACGCGACGGCGCGTTCGCGGGCACTGCATTGTCGGTGTTCGCGGCAGGCAACGTGATCATGTTGTTCGCGTCAGGGCGTCTCTCTGACACCTGGGGACGCAAACCGCTCATCCTGGCGGGCCTGGTGATCACCGGGGGCGCGACGATCTGGTTCGGGTTCACCGAGACCGTGCCGTCATTCCTGATCGCGACAGCGATAGCGGGCATCGGCACAGGTCTGCTGACACCACCTCAGCAGGCGGCTGTTGCCGACGTTATCGGCAGCAACGCCAAGGGTGGGCAGGTCCTCGCGGCCTACCAGATGTCGGCTGACGTCGGCGCGATCCTCGGCCCGATCATCGCAGGCATACTGGCCGACCAACTATCGTTCACCACAGCGTTCATCGTGACCGGTGCGCTGTCGCTCGTGGCCGCACTGGTGTGGCTACCTGCGCGGGAGACGTTGCCCCGTGACCACAGAGCTGGAGCCGCGCATCCGACCCCCGATGAGGCCATTGGCGTAGAGGTTCCCACCAAACCCGCAACATGACTGCTCCATTAGACTGAGTGACCCCATTTTGGCCACGGCTGGGCGCGTGGAATGAGATCGTTTGGGGTACATGTCACATGCAGGGGGCTAACTGGTTGAGGTGGTGATCCCCGGATGGTGACCGCACTGTGGGTGATGGCCGCTACCGCCGTGATCGCCTTCGCGGTGTGGCGACTGCGTCGAGCGAACCACACGCTGGCGACGATCTTGTACGAGGAACGCGAGCGCGACGCCGAGCCGATCGGCGACACAAGGCCGTCAACCATCGGCCACGACAAGTAGAGCCGCGATCCGAGCCGCGACCTGCTCTGTGGACAACTTCCACACGTATCGGTCCGCGCACCTACGGTGACGTCATGGCATTCACCATGGAATACACCGGCACCCACCGCGACGTCACCTACGCGCTGACTGTCGCCACCGACTCCGACTCCACCGATGTGGGCTTGGACCTGCTCGGCACCGACAGCGAAGGCCAAGTCGTCGCCGAAGGCAGCCTCCGCCTCCCTGCGGGTGGCGCCACCGAGACGGCCGCCCTCCTCAACCAGGCCCTCACCGCCATCGCCACGCTGGAAGGCAAACGCCCACGTAAACGCGTAGGCAATTCTTTCGCCCCCTGGACCCCACCCCAGGACAAAGCCCTCTACGACGACTGGCTACGCCAGCGACCGGACACCCCGGCCACCACCGCCATCCGCGAACTCGCCACCACCCGCCAACGCTCCCCGGCCGCGATCCGCGCCCGCCTCGCTCGCATCGGCTGCGACCCAGACGTCGCAGGCCGCCTGCTCTCGCCGGAAGCGGCAGAACTGGTAGGCCGCGACGCGACCTCGCCCTCCACAATGGACTAGGGGCCAGTTGTCCCCAAGGTGATCCACAGCCTCGCAGCTCACCCTGGGGACAACTTCTTGGCGACATCACATGAATGCGCCAGCCTGTGCGGCAATCACATACATCACCACTATCGGCGAACGGACTCCCCAGTTCCAGCGGCCGGGACATCGTTCACCGTCACACACCATGTTCTGTGTTGCCGGTTCTCGGTTCCGGCGACGACGGTCACCACTTCGCGCACCGGCTGACCGTCGTGCGCGACGTTCGCCTGATGCCGCTTCGCCGCGCACGACATTCTGTGCCACTTCACCGTCCAGTACCAACTCACGAAAGCGCCAAGCAATGCGGCCAACACGGCGATAGTGAATTCAGGCATCGCGTTCCTTTCTCAGGTTTGCTGGTTTCGACTCAACATGTTCCAACCCAAAAAAGGAAGGAGCGGTTCGGCAAGACGCAGGAAACTTGCCACTTCTCCACATCCGACACCACCGATCCCACCCTTGGTCGCCATCGGTCGACAAAACTTGCCGACGACTTGCGCCGCAGCGCGGCCATCATTCGGCAACTTCTCGGCAAGTCGCCGCACCGCAATCGAAACAGGGACGGCAAGTCACAGGCAAGTTCTCCAGCGGGCTGGCGACCAGCCGAAACTTCTGGCAAGTCAGCGGCAAGAATCCCGAACGAACCTGCGCGAACAATCTCGTCGTATGTGTCGACGAGACAGCTGACCTGACGATCCGCTACGCTCTCGCCACTCCATTCTTCCTGCGCGAATAAAAGGGGACGGCGTGGCCGAGGAACCCATTGACGGCGAGTCCCTTCACAAAGGCTTGGGTGTTCGCAGGCCAGATCTCGGCGACTCACTGAGTCCGACTCTCGCCAAGAACATGCGCATCGATACCGACAGCGCGCCGGAGATCATCCTCGCGACGGTGATCCACCAACTGAAGGTGGCAATCGAGGCGGCTACCAGAGATCCGAAGAATCGCACCATGCTCACCGCGGCGTACAACCTCGACAGAGATCCCCGACTGACCGCACTGATCCTGACCGAACGACTCAAGGTCCTCAATGACCGGCACGGCGATGGATACTCCTTGAGTACATCGCAAAAGGTGGTCGCAAAGCTGGTCAAGAAAAGGATGCAACCGATACTGGGTACGGCGTTCTCCTACCCTCCGGACGCGGAAATCCAACGTCTGGTGAAGCTGGAGACCGATTACGCGCTGCGCTCGACAGGGATCGGCAAACGAACCGCCGACCACCCTGTCCTCCTGCTGTCACCGGACGCCATCGCCGATCTGATCTCGGACACGACGGGTCTGAACCGCCGGTTTCTCGAGACAACGGTGCTCCCCCAGGCCGAGTGGCACGTCGAAGTCTCCCGAGATGGTTTCCTCGTGACCACAGTGACACCCTCAGGCGAGTATGTAAGGGCGTTCACCAGCGAGGACCTGTTGCAGGAGTACCAAGAGGCCGCCGGTGCACCGTCCACTCACCAGGCACATGTCACCGTCGGGCGTAAGATCCTCAACATTCTTTTCGACGACGGCAAGGTCGGCTTGGTCCTGAACCCCCCACCGCGTCCCGGCCTCCAAGCCGGTGCGGGCACACATTGGACTGCGGCAGAGTTGGCCCGCCTCACGGACAACCCCACCGCTCGACCCGCTCTGGAGCACTGACGTGACTGAGCCTGGCTTCACCGTCGACTTGGCGGAGCTGGAGGCGCTCGCCCGCGAAGCCATGGATATCGCGGGCGATGTCCGGGAGGACGTCGCCTGGAAATACGAAGTGGACGGAGAACGGTGGCCCGCTGACGATCCGTTGCGCGAGGCGGTGATCACCTACCAGCGCAGTCTGCAGGCCGCGATGCGTCGTCTCTGTGGCGGGACGGACGCGCTGGCGGAAACGCTGCGCGGCATCGCGACGAACTACCACGACACGGACGCCGACCTCGCCCGGCGCCTCACCGAACTGGCGTCCAGGATGAGAGATGAGGACTGGTAAGCCGCATGGGCGAGCAGACCTCATCTGAGGACCCGGATCCGCATCAACCACCGGGAAATCCCCGCTGGGTAAGCAACTTCGTCGACACGACCCGCGCCCAGCACGAACCGATCGCCGCGGGCGCCCAGCGTGTCCCCAACCTCGACCCCGCGCACTGGATCGGCGCGGCGAGTGAGCGCTTCTCAGCCAACCGCGACAGCATGGCGGGCCAGTGGCGCGCGGTGCTCGACGTGCACCAGAAAGTCATGGCGCGGGTTGACGGCTACAACACGTTCGTCAATGAGTTGCCCAACCTCTGGCACGGCACAGGTGACGACCGCGCGGAGCGCGGCAGGCTGCACTCCCTCTGGCACAACGCCGCGACGACCATCACCGCGGAGTTGTTGCGGCGCGCGGCCGAACTCGATCGGCTCGCCACACCTGCGTCATCGATGCCGTCCCCATCGGAGCCGGGCCCAGACCTCGCTCAGGACGACGTCGCCCCCGAGCCCGCGGATATGGAACTGCCGGAGGCCGAACCAGAATGGCCGACAACAGATCCCGACGATCCGCATGACGGCGTTCTCGCCACCGAGGACGCCGGTTCGAACGATGCCGAACCCGTGGCCGTCAGCACACAGGAGGAGATGATCACGGCATACGTCGACCGACTCGCGGCCACGGAACGCCTCAACGCTCAGCTCTTGGTCGGCGAACCCGGCTATCGCATTCGATGGACGGATTAGGCGGCCAAACCACGAGCCTGGTTGCCTTGCTGAGCAGATCCAGTCGGTCGACGCCGCGCCCCCACGCTGGTAATCGACGGCGCGCGCTTTCTCGGAAACGCCCCGGCCCGGTGTCCGCGAGGCGCTGTCCTGAGATGGGGTGGCAACGCGACCCGACGTCGAGAGCTCAGCTTCCAGCGTGGCCCCATGGTCGCGAATGTGCCACCACCGAGACCAGTGGTGGCACATTCGCGATCGATGGTGATCAGACTAGAAGGTCAGTGTCCAGCCATCGATGTTGCCGGTGTCGTAGGCGATGGTGTCGGTGACCTGGAGCTTCCACGCGCCGTTCTTGGCCGACTCCGACGAGGTGTCGACGGAGAACTCCTGGTGGATGCCGTTCGCCGAGCCGACGCCGCGAGGTGCCTGCAACAGGAAGATCTTGCCCGAGGGTGAGACCAGCTCGACCTTCAAGTCAGCCGAGTAGCTGTGCACGATGTCGACCTTCACCTTGGTGGCACCCGAGCCGCCGCCGGAGCAGTTGGACACCGTGGCCGAAGTGGACACCGCGGCGCCCGCGTCAGGAATGGCCTTGTCTTCGGTGCTGGAGACGGGTTGACAGGCCGGTCCCTCCGGGCCGTTCATGAAGCCGGTGTGGAGCAGTTTGTTGGGTGAGCCCATGACGTCGGAGATCTTGTTCGGCGTCGAGTTGTCGATCAGCGCCTTGGTCACCTCGGCCGGGGTCTTGCCGCCGTTGCCCGACACACCCAGGTACAGCGCCGCCGCGCCCGCGACGTGCGGGGAGGCCATGGAGGTGCCGTTCATGTCGCGAGTGCTGGTGTTGCTGTCGTAGTAGGCGGACTTGATGCCGCTGCCCGGGGCGAAGATGTCGACGCATCCACCCCAGTTCGAGGACACGCTCTGCCCGTTCCAGATCGAACGCCTGTCAGCGGAGTCGCTCGCGGCCACGGTGATCGCCGACGGCGCACTCGCGGGCGAGGTCTGGCAGGCATCACCCCCGTTGTTGCCCGCGGCGACAACGACGGTGAGGCCGTTGCGGACCGCGCGCTCGACGCCGTCGTTCATGGCCTGGTACTTGCCGCCGCCGAGGCTCAAGTTCGCCACAGCGGGCTTGGCACCACTGGAGGTGATGAAGTCCAACGCCTTGACCGCGTTGTCGAGCTGGCCGCGACTGTCGCAGCCCAGCACCCGCATGGACACCAGGTTGACCTTCTTCGCCACTCCGTAGGTGCTGCCGCCGATGGTGCCCGCCACGTGCGTGCCGTGACCGTTGCAGTCGGTCGGGTCGTTGTCGTTATCGTGGAAGTCCTTGCCCGGCTTCACGCGGCCACTGAATTCGCTGTGCGTCGCGTTGATACCGGTGTCAACGATGTAAGCGGTCACTCCAGCCCCGGCGGACGACGGGTAGACGTACTTGTTGTTGACCGGAAGGTCTCTCTGGTCGATACGGTCGAGACCCCAGACTGGATTCGGCTGCTCGTCGAACCCCTCGATGACAGCGTTCTGCTCCACGTACTCGACAGCCGGGTCGGCCGCGAGGCGTTTCGCCTGTGTCTCGGACATCGTCACCGAGAAGCCGCCGATGGCGGTGAACGTGTGCCGGACCTTCCCACCGAACGCGGCGGCGAGTTCGGTGGACTTGCCCGCGACCAAGTTGGGCGTGAAGGACGGTGTGAACTTCACGATATAGCTGCCCGCAATCGAGTTCGCCTCGTTCGCGTGCAGAATCGCACCTTGCGCTGCCGACGCCGGGACGGACACACCGACAACGGCCACCGCGGACGCCGCGATGCCCACGATCAGGACACGGCGACGGGTTTGACGATCTAGTCGCATGAACATTCTCCATTCGCTCCGCCGGATGGATCTGGTCATCCGGCGGGGTGGCCGCCATTGCAGGGGTGGAAAATTGACGGCCACGCCTCACCCTCCGCCTCGACGGCGGCCTCCGGCAAGCAGGTCACCTTTAGCTGGGTATACGCAAAAAATAGGCGCCGCAGGTCACGCCCGGCGCGCGGCCGAACATCGACCCGAAAAGATGATTGCGTATACCTAGAGATATCGATTCTGATTGCCCCACCTCGGATATCGCCTGAAAGTGACAGGCAGCGAACCGCCGCCATCCCTGCCCAGAGGCGAGCGTTCGCCAGATCCGAAAGGAACCATCGTGAGACGTACAACACGGTCTTGGGGCGTGGCGCCCCTTGCCGCGGTCGCGGTACTGGCTCCCCTCACAGCCCCCATCGCGACGGCTGCCGACACCGCGGCGCCGCCCGCGACCAACGCCCCCGGCGCGAACTTCGAGGGAGACACCGTTGGCAGCCCCTCGACCAATGGTGACGCCGGTGCCCAGTTCATCGGGGGCACCGCGGCGACCGTGTCGGAGTATCCGCCGATCATCGCCCAGATCCGCGAAGGCGGTGCGCGGCCGGAGGGACAGAACTGCACCGGCAACCTGGTGGCGCCGCGGAAGGTTCTGATCGCCGCGCACTGCTACGGTTCCGACCTTCCCGGCGCGAAGTCAATGGTGTACGGCCTCGATGACCTGGCCGACTACCAGGGCGGTTCCGGCACCGGCTTCCAGTTCGCGAAGGTCATCTCGCAGGCGATTCACCCCAAGTACGTCCGGTTCGACACCAGTGGGTACGACGTCGCCGTCGCCACCCTGGACCGTGACATCAAGCCGCTCAACGGCGTGTTCGCCACATTCGCCACCTCCGCCGACAAGGACGTGAACCTGGTCGGCCGCAAGGGTCTCGGCTTCGGTTACGGCAAGAAGGACGTCAACGACAACTTGAGGGACGTCACGCTCGACAAGGCTGAACTTCCGGTCGTCGCGGGCACGAACGGTCAATGCCAGGGCACCGGGCAGTTCAGCAATGCCACGATGATCTGCGCGGGCACCGCCACCGGTCGCCCCGTCACCGTGCTTCCCGGCGACAGCGGTGGTCCACTGCTCTTCGACGGCAAGATCTACGGGCTCTCGTCGTGGGGCCGGGGTAGCTGGGACTGGTGGAACGTCTACTCGCGCCTGAACAACGACATGGGCGACTGGGCCGCCGAGCAGGTCGGCCCTGTCCAACAGCCCGAGTCGTCGATCGGCGTCGAGCCGGGCAGCGTGAAAGTCCAGGCGGGAACGCACGTCTCCACCACCGTCACCAGCAAGGCCGGCTCCACCGCGGGTGAGAACATCACGCTCTCGGCATCCGGTCTGCCCGCCGGTGTCAAGGCGATCTTCTCCCCGACCGCCGTCAAGGCCGGTGAGAAC
>JALZNB010000381.1 GCA_030857905.1 Actinomycetota bacterium | reverse complement strand
GAGCTGGTGGCCCCGCTTGTCGCGGCGGCCGGGCTCGACAGCGACCGCGAACTGCCGGACTCGGTCGAGAAAGCGTTGGCGAGGTTGGCCGCGGATCTCCGGGCCACACCGTTTCGCGCGCCGGACGCCGCGAGACTGCGAGAACTTGGCTTGGGCGCAAGGGAACAGGCCGCGGCGGTTCGTGCGGGCAGATTGCTCAAACTGGCCGAAGGCGTGGTGTTGTTGCCCGAGGCGGTGAAGTTGGCCACGTCGGTGCTGTCGCGGATCGCGCAGCCCTTCACCATGGGTCAGGCTCGGCAGGCACTCGACACCACCCGGCGAGTCGCGTTGCCGCTATTGGAGTTTCTCGACCGTTCGGGTACCACCGAGCGGTTGCCGGATGACACCCGCCAGCTCCGGTAACAGCCACCCCGCCATCGCCAGAACGAAACCGCCCGCCAGCGCGAGGGGAAGGGGCACGCCGGGTTCGACGGCCGCCCCGATCGCGAAGAACACCGCGCGGCCCACCACCAACCAGGTGACCGGTCCGTCGCCGCGGAAGCAGCCGCATGAGGCCCGCGGGTCACGCCGCCGCAGGTTCACGAGGTAGATCGTGAACGCGCCGTAGAGCAGCGCGACGGCGTAGGGCGTGAAGAGAACCGAACCGGCCACGACGAGTTCCCACAGCGCCAGCGCGCGTCGCTGTGGGAGGTGACCGAACGCCGCCATCACGAGCAGCAAGGCCCCACCGAACGCGATCACGTTCGGAAAGCTAATAACCACAAGGCAATCTGGCTATCCGGCATTCGGCGCAACTGCATTGATGACTGTGGCGCCGTGCTCTAGCGTCATGCCGCGTGATCACGGCACAGCGATTGAATCTCGTGGCGCCCAGCGGTGACCGGGTCGCCATCTCCCTGCCCGGCGAGAAACCGGTGTCGAGCGTCGCCGCCGCGATGCGGTTCGCGGGCGGCTCCTACGGCACCGGCTTCCAGATCGGATCTCGTGGCTACCACGACTTCGCCTGCACGCATGTTGCTCCCGCGACCACCAGGGAACGCCTGCTGGTGCACGGACGCGAGGTCGTCGTCGCCGAGGCCGACAACGGCGAGTCGTCGGTGGCGACACTGATCGGTGACTATCACGAGCTCATGACGGTGTACGCGGGGCCAGCGCCCCGCCGGGACCGGGTGTTCGCCCTGTTCAACTCCTTGCGGATCGAGGACCGGGTCGAGGGGATGGTCGTCGTACCGCGCCGGGCGACCCTGCTGGACTCGATGAGCGAGCACATCGTGGTGGCGGTCAAGGACTTCGGCTCGGTGTCGATTCCCGGTCCCCGGCAGGCGCGCAATCACCTGCCGACGCACGCGGGCGCGTCGACCCGGCACGGCGAGGTGTGGAAAGTCGCCATGCCGGGCGCCGAGAACTCGACGAAGCTGTCCGACCACGTCTTCATCCTGGGTTGTGCCGCCGGTGTGGCGGAGATCCACCTCACCGACTCCGGCACCCCCAGCGACCAGGAGCGGCTGGACTGGCTCGACGGCATCGACGTGGCGTGGAGCGTGCGATGAGCGCGCTGACCGCGTTCCACGTGATCACGTGGGCGGCGATCGTCCTGCTGTTCCTGGGGTTGGCCGCCGCGATGCGCGAGATCCGACTGCTCCGGGCGATGGTGACGCGCGACCCCGGCGGTTTCGCCGCCGCGCAACCGGACCTGGTGTTGGGGCCGCGTTTCGCCGGTCGCGTGGTGCTGGCCGCGGACACGGGCTGTCCGCTGTGTGTGGCGGTGTCCCGGAGGTTGGATGGGGCGATGCTGCTGACCCACGAATCGCCATCGGCGTGGGACACCGACCTGGAGGTGGTCAGCGATCGTGAGGCATGGCGGACGATCTCGCACCTGGCGCCGCCAGTGCTGATGCTCGTCGACGCGGACGGGCGCGTGGCCCGTATGACATTGCCGGTCCGCGAGGACCAGGTGGACGAGATTCTCGCTGAGTGGAAGGTGCGCGATGGCGCTCGCGTTCGATCTGATTCCTGAGCACGACCGTGACCACGACCACGACCATGGTGCCGCGCGGACCACCGCCCTGCGCGACCTCAAGCCGACCGGCCGCCGCCGCACGGTGCTCAAGGCCCTTACCCTGGGCGCGTTGACGATCGGTTCCGCCGCGATGGTCCTTCCCGGCCGGGCGAAGGCGGAGACCGGCCCGCACGCGTTGGGTGGATGGGACCGCACCGACTGTCGCGACGCCTATCCCGGTGGCTACCCCGAGGACGCGGACACCGGCGGCGAGTTCGTCAACACCTACGCCGCTTGCTACGGAGGAGCCTGGCGCAGCAGCGACTTCTGCACCGCGGGCTGGCACAAGTACGGCACGGTCAACGAGGGTGACGTCCAAGTCGACCACACGCCGGTGTCCACCGCGTGCGGCACCACCACGACGAAGAACGCCTGGCGCTGGACCACCCCGGACGGCAAGGTCTACCGCTGCTCGGACGGCTTCAGCACCTACTGGGGCGGTGGATACACCGGTTACACCTTCTTGACGATCTGCCGGGCCCGGGTGTGAGGCTCTGGCACCCGCTGGTCGTCGCGAGTGCGCTCGCGGCCGCGTCCGTCGGCGGGGCGACGTTCGTCCCGTGGCTGTTCGTCGGTGTCACCGCGGGGTTGGCGACTTCCGGCTCCACTTGAAGCCGGAACTCGGCACACGTGCTGAGCTCGCCGGTCTGGCGAGGTGTTCCCGCGCTGGCGTTCCGCGTCGGTCTGCTCATCGGTGGCGTCATCAGCGCAGCCGTTCTGTTGGTCGCCGGGTCGCTGCTGCGCGTTCCGCTGCCCGAGCCCGTTCGCTGGGCGCTCATCGGCATGGTGCTGATCGCGGTGCTGCTCAAGGAGATGGGCGTGCTTCGGTTCACGCTGCCGGAGAACCGGCGGCTGGTGCCCGAAAGCGTCTTCCGTCTCGGCAGGCTGGTGGGGCCGTTGCAGTTCGGCGTCGAGATGGGCACCGGAGCGCGGACCTACCTGCCCAGCGGCTTGCCTTACGTGGCAGCCGTTTCCGTGCTGCTGACCGCGCCGATCTCCGGCGCGTTGTTGGTGGGCATCGGTTTCGGGCTCGGCCGAGCCCTGATGACGACGGCGAACCTGCGCTACCCGGATGACTGGGACGCGCAGTGGACGCGCTATTCGTCCCGGCTGGCGATCATGCTCGGCTCGGCGTTCGTGGTGTCCCTGCTGGGGGCCGCCTGGACGGCCCCCAGCTGAGGATCACCCGACCTGGTAGGCCCTGATCACGGTCTGCGTGACCGAGTTGCCGTTGGCGTCACGCGCGGTGATGCGCAACGACGTGAAGCCCGGACCGGCCGGGTGTCGCACCTGCGCGACGCCCTCACCCCGGCCGTTGTGCTCCGTGGGCACCTTCCGCCACGTCGCGCCGTCGTCGGAGGAGGATTCGACGCGCAGCGCCACCACCCTGGACGTCGGCGCGCCTGGCTGGTGCTGCGTGACCAGCCGCAACGGGAACAGTTGCCCCGCGGGCGCCTTGCCCTGCCCGTTCACGTCGGCAGCGACGCGCACCACGAGCAGCGGAGCCGGAGCCTGCTCGGTCGCGCCACCGTCCCGGAACGTCCACGCCACATCGGCCTTCGTGCCGATGACCGACCACGGCACAGTGCGTTCCACCGTGGCCCGCAGTGTGTAGACACCGGGGGAGTCGGGCATCGGGAACGCGCCGAGCCCCGGCAGGTCGCTCTCTCCAAGCACGACCCCGTCGCGGCTCAACGTGGTCGTCCCGGTCGCGCTCTGCGCGATGAGGGTGAACTGATCCGGGTCGCCGCCGGACAGCAGCGGTACCGCCACGGACAACGCCCCATCCATGCGCAGCACCCCGAATCCGAGGTCCTCGGCGCCGAACGCGGGGCCTACCGGTGCTCGATTCCAGTGCGTCGCATAGGTACCGGGCTGATAGGTCCGGTACGAGACGCTGTTCTCCACGTCCGAGGCGTCCGGCGGGAACACCGCCGTCAGGTGTTGCCACTTCGTGTTCGGCGCGGCGGTGAAGTACTCGGTGCGCCTGCTCGGCACCTGGAGCGAGTAGGCCTCGTAGACACCGCTGTTCGCCCCTGGCTCGTCGAGCAGGGCGTAGTTCGCGCGCAGGCTGTCCGCGGGCGCGCCTTGGGCGTAGTAGCGGGCGTTGACCTTCGCCAGATCACGTTGACGCGCGGTGAAGCGTCCGTCCGGGATCTTTCCGCGTTCCAGGAACGCGAGGTGGTAGATCTCGCCCGGAGCGGTGAGCGTCGCCCGGTAGGACAACGAGAACGTGTGGTCGGTGACCGTGGTCGTCGTCGGCACCAGGTAGACCCGCTGGTCCTGCCGGGCGAACCAACTCAGCGGGGAGGTTCGGTCACCGCTGGCGTTGCCGGAGACCAGGAGCAATTCGCCGACCTCCAAGGAGGTGTCGGCACGATCGATCGTCGTGGTGACCCGCTTGCCCGCGGTGGCGTCGAGCGTGACCGCCTTGTCACTGTCGACGGTGAGGTTCGGCTGGGAGAGCAGAGTGACGTCGTTGCGGTCGGAGACCTCAAGGGCGTTGATGTCGTAACGGCCCTTGGGCAACCGGGCCACCCCGGACCCGTTGACGATCCGCACACCGACGGTCGCGCCGGTTTCGGCGTTCACCGCTTTGACCACGGTTGACACCGATGTCCCGGTGCGCCCCTTCAGCGTGACCGTGACGTTGTAGCTCTCGGCTTCGAGGACGGCGGTGAATGCCGTGCGCACGGTGATGCCTTCGGCGGTGGCCGTCAACCGGCCGCTGTGCCTGCCCGCCTCCACGCCCGCGGGGTCGGCGTGGACCGTGACGGTCGCCGTACCCTGTGCGGGCACGACGATCTGGTTGACCGACGGGGAGAACAGCGCTGAGTCGGTGGTCAAGGCGAGGGTCACCGGCTGGTCGCCGTCGTTGCGATAGGTGACCGGCTTGCTCAGGCGCGCGGTGTGCGGCCACGCCACGAACCCGTAGCCGAGACCGCCACCGACGGCGAAGACCTGCTGGGCGACCGCCCGAGCCGCGTCGACCCGACCGGAGCCCTGTTCGAACACGTCGGCTGTCGGTTGTGCGGAACTCACCAAGGCGGGCTTGAGCCGATCAGCGGCCCACGCGGGCCTGCGTTGTGCCAGCAGTGCCGCCGCTCCAGCGACGTGCGGTGCGGCCATGGACGTGCCCGAGAGCGCGGCGTAGTGCTCGTCTACGGGCGCCTTGTCGCCCGCCGGTGTGCCGCCGACCCGGGCGGAGAC
>JALZNB010000366.1 GCA_030857905.1 Actinomycetota bacterium | reverse complement strand
CGGCTGAACACTTCGGCGGCATAGACGCGCTCTTCAACAACGCCGGCATCTCCCCGCCCGACGACGACTCGATCCTGACGACCGGGCTCGACGCGTGGCGGCGCGTGCAGGAGGTGAACCTGACCAGCGTCTACCTGTGCTGCAAGCACGCCATCCCGCACATGCAGGCCCGGGGCAGGGGCTCGATCATCAACACCGCGTCCTTCGTCGCGGTCATGGGCGCCGCGACGTCGCAGATCTCCTACACCGCCTCCAAAGGCGGCGTCCTGGCGATGAGCCGGGAACTCGGCGTCCAGTTCGCCCGCGAGGGCATCCGGGTCAACGCCCTGTGCCCCGGCCCGGTCAACACCCCGCTGTTGCAGGAGCTCTTCGCCAAGGACCCGGAACGCGCCGCCCGCAGGCTCGTGCACATCCCGATGGGTCGG
Organism: Actinomycetota bacterium; assembly: GCA_030857905.1. Taxonomy (GTDB): domain Bacteria; phylum Actinomycetota; class Actinomycetes; order Mycobacteriales; family Pseudonocardiaceae; genus Actinokineospora. The sequence continues at coordinate 12,772 of JALZNB010000366.1, read as the reverse complement.
TTCGCCGAACCGGATGAGATCGCCGCCGCCGTCGCCTTCCTGGCCAGCGACGACTCGTCATTCATGACGGCGTCGTCATTCCTGGTCGACGGCGGGATCTCCGGCGCGTATGTCACGCCGCTCTAACCGCGACGATGTGCTTATCGCCGCTGTAACACTCGATTTACGCCACCCAAACGACACGGTGATTTAGGGTCTCGTGGAAACTTGGTCGTAGAGGTCGATCGGGATGAGCGTCTGAGGCGGAGGTGGGCGAGTGGATCAGAGGCACCAGCCGCCGCGTCGGCAACCCCCCACCCGGCAAGTTCCCACGGGCAGACCCGACTATCCGCAGTCGTCGCCCGTCCGCCCCCCTTATCGGCAGTCGCCTCAGCCGCTTCGGCAGCCGCCCAACGGTGTGCCCACCCGTTCTCTGCCGCGGCCACCGCGACGTCCGCTCCCGGCCGAGGCCGCTACCGAAGTCATTCCGGTCCTGGAACGCGACGACCCGACCGACGTCATCCCCGTTCATCAAGGTGACCTGGAAGACGACCGGTTCGACGACGACTACGACGGCTATGACGATGGTTATGACTATGACGACGATTACGGTGATGACGAGGACGACGATCCGCCGCGCAAGCGGGCGAGTGTCGGGTCGGTCATCGTCCGTTCGTTCGGCGAACTCATGGTCACCGCGGGCGTCGTCGTCCTGCTCTTCGCCGTCTACGAGGTGTGGATCACCGACGTGATCTCCGCGGGCAAACAGGACGACGTGACCACCGCGCTCGACGACGACTGGCAGGAGCAGCCCGAGCGCGGCCAGAACTTCGAGTTCGCCGACGGCCAGGGCATCGCGAAGATGTACATCCCCGTGCTCGGCGCCGACTACAAGTTCACCATCGTCGAGGGCACATCGGAGAAGAACCTCGAAATCGGTCCGGCGCACTACAAGTCCACGGCGCTGCCGGGGAAACCGGGCAACTTCTCCGTCGCGGGCCACCGGGTCGGCAAGGGCGCGCCGTTCAACGACCTCGACCTGCTCAACGCCTGCGACGCGATCGTGGTCGAGACCCAGGGTGCCTGGCACATCTACCGGATGCTGCCGACCAACGCCGACGTGGCCACCTGGGCCGAGCGCCAGTCCGATCCGAAGTGCGCGGGCGGCGAAGGCGTCGGCAAGGTCGAGCCGCTCACGGGTGAGTACACCGCGGCCGTCGGCCGCCAGATCGTCACCCCGCAGCAGAACGAGGTCGTGGCGCCCGTGCCCGGCAAGCCCGCGTCCACCCTGCCGGTCGATCAGCGGCTCAAGATGATGACCCTCACCACGTGTCACCCGAAGTTCTCCAACGAGCAGCGAATGATCATTCAGGCCGTGCTCGTTCGGGAGCAGCCGAAGAATCCGGCCGATCTGTCGCAGCTCCCCGCCGAGCTGTCCGAAACCGGCTGAGCGCAGCTCTCTGTGATCAGAAATCACCGAAAGTGGCGACAGCGTTACCGAACTTCACCTGAATAGATCAACTGTCGGGCAAAGGCTTGTCACCAGAGTCGATTGAGCCGTACACCATCCCCTCTGACGGGTTATCCCATGTCAGTCGATGGAGGTACGGATGAATCAACCGGTGAACATCAACTGGGAGAACTACTGGAGTGAGCTGCCCAGAGAGCGCGGGCTCCCCGTGTGGGACAGCGACGGCAGTGTCACCGCGGTCGCGCAGCTTCCGCTCTTCCAACCGACGTTCGGCCAGAGGCTGCCCGTTCTCGACATCGGATGCGGCAACGGCACCCAGACCGCCGCGCTCGCCGAGCACTTCCCCACCGTGATCGGTCTCGATTTCGCGCCTGCGGCCATCGAACACGCCAGGGCCCTACAGGTCGGCACGTCCACCCAGTTCCGCCAGTTCGACCTCGCCGACGCCGATGCGGCAGCGGAAATCCACCGGGAACTGGGTGACACCAACATCTACCTGCGCGGTGTCCTGCACCAGATGCCGGACGACCGCCGTCCCGCCGCCGCCGCGTCGCTGGCCACCCTGCTCGGCTCGACGGGCCACCTCTTCGCCGTCGAACTCACGCCGTCGGCCGGGATGACCATCAAGTCGGCACTGGGCCAGAGCCCGGACGCGGTGCCCAAGCTCCAACGGGTCTTCCACTACGGCCTCACCCCGGCCGCGTGGTCGGAGGGGAAGCTCGAATCGGTGCTGGGCACCGCGGGCATCGATATCGTCGACAGCGGCGACATCACCTTGCACGGCACGGACACGCTGCCCGACGGGTCGAGCTTCGACCTGCCGATGACCTACCTGCTGGCGCGCACCGCGCGCTGACCGTTCCGGGGGCCGCCGCCCTGCGGTCAGGGCGGTCCCCCCGTCCCGGCGTCCATGGTGATCGTCGGCACCTCCCGTGGCGTGCGCGCTGGGATAGGGTGCCAGCGTGGGATTCACGGCAGGGGTGAGGCACACACGATGATCGAGAAGATCCTTCCCGACGCTGTCGTCGCGGTGGAGAGTTTCGGTGACCCGGTGGGCGCGGTGCTGCTGCCGGAGGAAGAGCCGGTGATCGCGCGGGCGGTCGACAAGCGGCGGCGCGAGTTCACCACGGTCCGCCACTGCGCCCGTCAGGCGCTGGCCACCCTCGGCCTGCCCCCGGCCCCCATCCTGCCCGGCGACAAGGGCGCCCCCCAATGGCCGGACGGCGTGGTGGGCAGCATGACGCACTGCGCCGGATATCGCGCGGCCGTGCTCGCCCACGCCGCCGAGGTCATCACGGTGGGCATCGACGCCGAGCCGCACGAACCACTGCCCGAAGGCGTCCTGGACGCGGTGTCGCTGCCCGAGGAACGGACCCGGCTCGCCCAGTTGGCGGTGACCCATGGCGCGGTGTACTGGGAAAAGCTTCTCTTCGCGGCCAAGGAAAGCGTGTACAAGGCGTGGTTTCCGTTGACCCACAAGTGGTTGGGGTTCTCGGAGGCGGACATCACGCTGGTACCGGACGGCACGTTCGCCGCCACCTTGTTGGTGCCCGGCCCGGTCGTGGCGGGCGTCGAACTCCGCGGATTCTCCGGTCGGTGGCTCGTCGCCGACGGGTTTGTCGTCGCGGCGATCGTGATCACTGCCTGAGCCGTTATTCCCAATCCCAGCCCAGTCGGTAGATTCCGGCGCGCGGATCGGTGATCGAGAACTGGGCCGTGTAGCTCGCGCCGACCGAGACGTCGAAGTCTTCACCGTCTTCTTCGCCGATCGCCGACTTGTACCGTCGGTAGACCCGCACCGGCAGTGCTCCCGGGCTGAACTTCACCTGGACAGCGAACACACTCACGTCCGCTTCGAGTCGCTGTGTGTAGTAAAGGTCTTGTTGGCCCGAGCGTGGATGCAGCACGTATTGCAGGTTGACCAGCTCACCGGTTCGTACCGGATGGTCGAGAAGCAACTCGAACGTGGTGAAACCGGTGTCGTTGTCCTCGCGCTGTCTGCCTCGCCTGCAACCGATGGCGTCGGTGATGAAAGGGCCGCTGATGGTCGCCACGTCACTGCGGTAGGCCGCCGTGTGGCGGTCGATGTCGTCGGCACAGGCGCGCAGCACGGCCTGGTAGTGCACGGACTGCATCGTCTTGTCTTCGGCGATGACGCAGGTGACCTGAAGCGCCACTTTGCTCAACTTGTTGAGCGAGTCGAGCCTGTCGGAGATCTGCTGTAGTGCCCGTTCCAGCCCGTCCGGTCGCGCCCATCCCTGATCAGGTGGTAGGTCGCCAGGGCTCTGCGACAGCCAGCGCCCACGCGGCCGGGGCGGGCCGAGCAACCTCGAAAGCGACTCCCGCGGCAGGCCGACGAGGTCTTCCAGGACGGCGAGCGCGCGCAGGGACTCCGGTCGCTCGGGTTGGGTGCGGCCGCTCTGCCAGTTGCTCAGCGCGGTCTTGCTCACCGGGGCGTCGCGCTCGCGCAGCCGAAACTGGACGCGTTCCAGGCTCAGGCCGCTCGACTTGACCGCCAACCGCAACGCCCGACTGAACGGGCCATCCGCGAGCGCCTCTGCCAGTGCGTCGTCCCCCAGGGGGTCGGCCGGCATGTGTGTTCCTTCGTCGGTTCCGCCCAATTCGGAAACCATATTGGCAACAGTCGACAAGTTCCACTGTTGATTGTGAAAACACCATGCGGGCCAATTCCCTGTATTGACATGATGATCAGAACAACGCTGGCTGGCCGTTGGGGGCGGCGCCCTCGATGCCGAGAATTCTGGACTTGGTGACCGCGCCGCCACCAGCGGAGAAGCCGCCGATCCTGCCGTCGCCGCCGAGAACCCGGTGACACGGCACGATGATCGGGTACGGGTTCCGGCCCAGCGCCTGACCGACCGCCTGTGCCGCGCCCGGCGCGTCCAACAGTCGGGCGACCTCGCCGTAGGTGCGGGTCTGGCCGGGCCGAATGGCACGCGTGACCTCGTAGACCCGCAGATGGAACTCGGGCAGACCGCTGGGGTCCACCACGATGTCGGCGAGATCGTCCGGTTCGCCGCGCAGCAACGCCGCCACCCGCTCGATCGCGGACCGGACGTCGGCGGGCGGCGGGCTTTGGGGCGCTGTTCCGCGCACCCTGGTCTCGGTGGTCGCATCGTCGGTCTCCGGCAACTGGAGTGCCGTGACACCGCGCGGACCCCAGGCGACGCCGCACAGGCCGATCGCCGTGTCGAACAACGCGTAACCGGTCTGAGTCACGCGTCCAAGACTAGAGCCGACCACCGACACTCCCCGGCAGCCGCACTGAGACCCCTCGCCCGGCTGTCCCCGAACGAGGGGCGAACCCCTAGACCGGGAAGTGCTCGATCGTCAGATACGGGTGCAGCGCGCCGGTTCCCCTGGGCAGGAACCACTCGTCGAAGTCGAGGCCGGGCGTGCCCAACAGATCGATGTCGTCCTCGCCGTCCTCGTCCTCCTCGTTGCCGAGGTCGAAAAGGCGCTCGTGGTCGCGGTCGGAGAACGCGGCATCGTCGAACGCCGCGAAGATCTCCTTGATCGGCAGCTCGTCGAGCAACCCGGCCAGGTCGAGCTGCACAGCGGCTTCCGCCTTGAGCAGGTGCAGCGACAGAGCCTCCGCGGTGCACAGCGGTGGGGCCCAGTCCGGCTGGGACAGTCGGTAGCCCAGGATCGACGTGGTCACCAGGAACTGCTTGGCGAACAACGCGCCGTAGTGGTCGGCGTAGCGCTGAGGAAGCTGGTTGAGCACGCTGAGCGCCTCGACCTCGCTGGCCGACGTCTCCGCGTCCTCCAGCTCCTGCACGTCGGCGAAGAGTTCGTCGGTCAGGATCTCCATGCCCTGCACGAGCGCACCCGCGACGAGCTTGGCCGCCTCCACCGAGATCGCGCACTCGGCGTCACCCGGTCGGTGGCCGAAGGCTTCCGGGCCGAACGCGCGCAGGGCATCGGCCGAGGCGAGCAGCTCGGTGCGCAGCGCGGCGATGTCCTCCTCGCTGAGCTCGTCGTCCTCGTCCTCGTCGTCGTCCTCGTCCGCCACGACCACCGCGATGTCGCCGAGCGCGGCGGCGAGCTCGTCGTCGGTGGCGATGACCTCACAGCGACCGACCGACCAGCCCTCCAGCAACTCGGTGTGCGCGACCATCTCGGTCAGCACGTGCCTGGCCGCCTCCTCGGCGAAGGCGAGGCCGGGCGCGTCGAGCAGCCAGGTGATCACCGCGCCGGTCGGGTGCACGGTCACCCCGTGGTCGACCGGCTCGACCTCCATCCCGTCCGGTCCCTCGATCCCGGCGAGCAGGTCGAGTTGTTCGTCGAGCAGGGCGGCGACCCCGTGGCGCTGGAGGGGGTCGAGGTCGGCGGTGTCCGGTGCCGGGGACACCTCGGCGGTGAGCTGGTATTCCACGCCGGGCAGTCTAGGAGCGCACCCCCGGGGTACGCCGTGCGGCTCCCGTCAGTCCGCTGTGGACAGTTCCAGCGGCGTCATCGGCCGCAGTCGCGGATGGTCCGCGTCGCCCTCCGCGCACTCGACGGTCATCTGCGCCGACCTGCCCCGCACCCGCAGCGACGCCACCGCGTTGCCGTAGAACGGTCCCGAGACCCTCGTCCAGTCGACCGGCAACGGGTTGATGTGCGGCGACCGGAACATCCACCACCGCAGGACCCTGGCCAGCGGCCGCCACCAGGCCAGCCGGAACACCGGGCGCATCATGCGCTCCACGCTGTTGTGCATCGGCGAACAGGTCAACTGGTACACCCGCGCCTTGACCGGTCGATCGAAGGTCGCCTCGGCCGCGTACACGTGGTGCACGTCGCCGGAGAGCACGCAGACCGTCGCCGCCGAGCCCTCCGCGATACGCCTGATCAGCTTGGTCAGCCGGTCGAACGAACCGCGGAACGACGGCCAGTGCTCCAGGTCGGCCGCCTGCCGCAGCTTCTCGGCGAGCGTGCCGCGCCTGCCAGGGCGCCGGGCCGAGACCTCGTTCATCGACTGCGCGTGGTTGATCACGTGCGGCATCAGCCACGGCAACGACGAACCGATCAGCAGGTGGTCGTAGTCGCCCTCGGCATTGGCCTCGATCCAGTCGAACTCGCCGTCGCCGACCATCGAGCGTTTGCCGTCCTTGAGGATGCGGCCCGACCGGGTGTCGATGACCAGCAGCCGAACCCGGCCGAAGTCGCGGCGGTAGCTCCACCGGGTGCCCTTCTCGCCGTTCACCTCGCGGGCCGCCTCGTCGGCGAAATCGCGCAGCAACGGCCAGGCGTCACCGGACTCGGCGATCACCGCCTGGAAGGTGGGGTCCTCGGCCAGGTCGTCCGGCGCCAGGTTGCCGATGTGCTGGTAGATCCAGTACGAGGTCAGCGCGCCCCGCTCGCGGTCGGCCCACCACGAGGTGCCCTCGATCTCGTCGCGCCACGCCTGCGAGGTGTTCCAGTCGTCGCGGACGTCGTGGTCGTCGAAGATCATCGACGTCGGCACGGTCGAGAGCAGCCAGCGGACCAGGGGAGTCGACCACGCCTCGTGATAGAGGTGGACGTACTCGGCGAAGTTCGCCACCTCCTTGCCCGGCTGCTGCTCCACGTCGCGCCGCTGTTCGATCCATTCGACGGTCGCCTTGCTCGTCTCGTCCGCGTAGACCTGATCGCCGAGCATCATCAGCGCGTCCGGCCACGAGTCCTCCGTCTGCGCGATCATCCTGGTCGCGTAACCCGCGAGAGCGTCCGTGCCGTACCGCTTGCGCTCGGCCGGATCATCGCTCTCCGGCTTGCGACACGAGCCGAAGAGCAGCAGGAAGTCGTGATCGTCGTGCTCGGGCAGGGTGCGGATGCGGCTCGGCGGCAGGTCCGAGTCCTCGGGCGGCCACACCTGCTCGCCATCGAGACGGACCTCGTACTCGTGGGCCGTCTCGGGTGCCAGCCCGGTCAGCACCACCAGGGCGTAGTGCCTGCCCGCCACCTCGAACGTCGGAGTGCGCACATCGTGGACCCCGACCGTGCAGGCGGCGTCCGTCTCCACCCACACCGTCGCCGAGGTCGAGTCGACATGTCGGAGCAGGGGCCCGAGCAGTAATTCGGTCATCACACACCGTCCATCGGGTCGGCCGCGTCGACACCGCTGATCTGACCGCCGCGGAACGCGTCGACGAACAGGCGGTGGTCGGTGCGGGTCTGCTCGGCGTAGCGCATGGCGAAGTCGACCACAGAGTCGGTGAACTCGGTCTCCCGGTCGCCGATCACCGAGGCGATGGCGTCCTCGCACTGGAACTCGACCAGGGACTGCTCGGAGTCGGAGTCGGACACGCAGTGCATCTTCGCGGTGGCCCGACCGAGGTAGGCGAGCACCGGCAGCATGTCGGTCGGCTCGGTGAGGTCTGCCCAGTCCAGGTCGGCGGTGTAGGGCGACAGTTCCGAAACGACGAACCCGGTGCCGTCGATCTCGGTGTAGCCCAGCCACGGGTCGGCGTGCGCCTGCAACGCCCGCTGGGACACCGCGGTGCGGTGCCCGTGGTGGTGGAAGTACTCCTTGATCCGTTCGTCCGGCACGATCCGACTGGGCGCGGCCACGTTGGCCTGCTTCATCGACAGCACCACGTCGTTCTCCAACGCCTCGGTGCGCCCCTCGACCAGCAGGTTGTAGGCGGGCAGCCCGGCGGACCCGATGCCGAAACCACTGCGTCCCACCACATCCTTGACCCGGTAGCTGATGCTCCCGTTCTCCCGCTTGCCCGACGGAATGGTGTCCAGGTAGGACTTGTACGCCTTCTCGACCTTCGCCCGCTCGTCGTCACCCAGCTCACGGGTACCCGGCCGCAGGCGGAACACCCGGTCGTAGTCGCGCACAGACGTGAGGTTGTCGAGCAACTCCAGCCGGGTCGAGAGCCGGGCGCGCAACAGCACGTCGTGCAGCACGCCCTCGGTGTTGTCGGTGCGCAGACTGAACAACTCGTCGCCGGGCCGCGTGGCGAACGCGCGCACCTGCGAGACGTACGCGCCGGTGTAGGCGCGGATCAACTCGACGATCACCTCGTCCGGCAGGGCCTTCGTCCACCCCAGCAGCGCCACACTGGCGGCGAGGCGGCGCACATCCCAGGTGAAGCTGCCGAGATAGGCCTCGTCGAAGTCGTTGACGTCGAAGACCAGCACACCGGCACCGTCCATGTAGGTGCCGAAATTCGCCGCGTGCAGATCGCCCTGCACCCAGACCCTGCTCGTTCGCTCGTCCGACCACTCGTCCGGTTCGTCGGCCATGTCCGCGTAGAACAGGCACGCGCTGCCCCGGTAGAAGGCGAACGGTTCGGCGGCCATCTTGAGGAACTTGTGCCGAAACGCCGCCGGGTCGGCCGCCATCAACTCGGCGAAGGCGGTCTCCAACACGGCCACGATCCGGTCGCGGCGGTCTTCGGCGTTCACTCGGGGGACTTCCTTTCCTTGTCGAGGACCCTGCCCCCATCGCGGGACATGTCAATCCCTCTGTGGTGGCCATTACCCGGCTTCGCGGATCGGACGACCACGGCGAGTCGCGCCCGGTAGTCCGATCGGCGGCACCCGGCCACCTTTCGGCCCAGTTCGAGCGTGATCAGGCCGTTCATCGTTCGGCCATCCCGGCTGTCACCCGATCGAGTACTTCGATCATCCTTTAGGCGCGCTGGTGCCCCATCTTCGGCCATGGTTGTGCCCTGGCCGCCAGTGGTCCAGGAAAGGACATCGATGAACATCTATTTCGCCGGACTCATCTGGGTCGTCGGCGCCGCCCTTGTCGCCGGGATCATGGCCTACTTGGTTCGACGTCTCGGCACGACCGAGGGCACGGTCGAGAACAACGAGGCGGCCGGGCAGGTGTTCACTATCGTCGGCGGCCTGCACGCGGTGCTGCTCGCCTTCGTGTTGATCTCCCTGTTCGACGCGGTCGGCGCGGCCGAGGACGGCTCCTACCGCGAGGCGGACAGCGTCCTCGCCGCCTACTGGGCGACCGAGTCGATGCCCGAGCCCGCCCGCAGCGAGGTACGCGACCTCGCCGTGACCTACGCGACGACGGTGGCCGACGATGAGTGGCCGACCATGCGCGAAGGCAGCGGCGACGTCGGTGACAAGGGGTGGGACAACCTCGACGAGATCCGCGCCGCCATCGCCCGCGCCCCCGCCGCCGACGAGTGGCAGACCGCGCAGAAGACCGAGGCCGTCGACAAGATCTGGGAGGCATACCAAGCCCGCCAGGAACGACTCAACGCCGCGGGCAGTGAGGGCATCAGCGTCGTCGTGTGGTTCGCGCTCGTCGCGGGCAGCTTGATGTCGATCTCGCTGCCGCTGCTGTTCGGCGGCCCGCAGCCAGGCACCCACATCATCATCGTGTCGGTCCTGGCGGGCACGTTGTCCCTGCTCCTGTTCGCCACACACCAACTACAGAACCCGTACGCGGGCGGCGCGATGATCGGCCCGGACGCGTTCGAAGCGATGCTGGCCCGGCTGAAGTGAGGCCGAAGGGGGCGCTGACCGCACTAGGCATCGCGTGTGCGGTGGTCGTCGGCGGTGCTGTCCTTCCCGGCCCCGCGCCGGAGGCCGACGACAGGGTCGCACTGCGCAGCGTGCCCGCGAGTTGCGTGGCGTTGCGCGTCCACAATCCCGACGGTGGTCTGTCCACGCTGACCAGCGTGCGTTTACCCGACGGCGCCACCACCCGGCTGCGGACGTTGAGCCACCGGGTCAACGCCATCGGGTACTCGCGGCGCACCAACCTCGCCTACGGCTTGGCCAGTCACGGCAAGGCCGGGGCGTTCCAGGATGGCGCGCACGTTGTCACGTTGACGTCGAGCGGTGTCCTCGCCGATCTCGGCCCGCCCCGCGATCTCCCAGAGGGCAAGCTGATGCGCGCCACCGCGGGCACCGTCGACGGCGGCCTGCTGCGGGTGCGCGACGGTCGGGCGCTCTACAACATCGACATCGACCCGGATAGCCCGAGTTACCTCGGCGTGGTCTCCCAGGTGCGGCTGTGGCCATCAGAGTTCGCCCGCACGGTGGACGACTTCGACCTACGTCCGTCGGACGGGCTGCTCTACGGGGTCAACACGCTGCCATTCCTCGGACGGGTCGTGCGGATCAACCCACGCACCGGGGCGGTCAGCCATGTCCTTGGCCCACGCCTGCCCGGAGGTCACTTCGGCGCTGTCGCGGTCGGCCCGGACAACGCGCTGTACGCGGCGACGAACAGTCAGGCCGGGCGCAGCAGGCTCTTCCGGGTCGGCTTCCGCGAAACATCGACCGTGACGCCGGTCGCGGTGTGGCCGTCGGTGTCCTCTTCGGACATGACCGGTTGCGCGGGCGAGATCACGCCGCCGAGCACGCCCGGCGTACCCGGGGTGTCGCCGCCTGTTCAGCCGAGCGTGACGCCGTCATCCAATCCCGTGTCGACCCCGTCATTCCCCTCCACTCCCATGCTGCCGGTGATCAAGCCACCGGTGATGAACGTGCCCCCGCTGCCGATCGTGAAGCCGCCCAAACCACCCAAGCCGCCGTGGTGGCCGTGCCCACCGGGTTCGTGGTTGCCGCACCCGCCGCGGCCACCCTGGATCTGGCCACCGTGGCTGTGCCCGAAACCGCCCAAGCCGCCGGTCCCGCCCAAGCCCTCGGTACCGAAACCACCGGTCACGACCACGTCGCCCGCCCCGAAACCACCGGTGACCACCACGCCACCACCCCCGAGGCCACCCGTACCGCCAGCCCCGCCGCCCCCTCCGGTGCCGAGGCCGCCCACCGTGCCGGTTCCACCCAGGGCGACCACGCGGCCTGTCCCCATCCCGGCGCCACCACCGGCACCGGTTCCCAACGAGGTACCGACCGTCGTCCCGCCACCGCCACCGCCGCCGCCCACCCAGGTCGTACCCGTGACCGAACGTCCACGGTTCGATCCGCCACCGCGGCGAGAGCAGAGGGCGGCGACGAGTTCGAGGGACGCGACCGAGAAGAAGCGCCGCTGGAGTCTCGCCCTGCTGGTGATGGTGATCGGCGCGGGTGCGGCCATGGCCAGTCGCGGCCGCCACCGCTGACCGCCGAACCCGGCCCGAGCAACCCTCGGGCCGGGTTCGCGTCGGTACTGTCGGAAGCGCCGGAGGTGTCGCCATGGCCCTGCTCGATATCGCGCCCGTCGTTCCTGTCGTGGTGATCGATGACGCTGTCCGCGCTGTGCCGATGGCGCGGGCGTTGTGGGCGGGCGGCGTCGGCATCGTGGAGATCACCCTGCGCACCCCGGCCGCGTTCGACGCCATCCGCCGCATCGCCGACGAGGTGCCGGAGATCGTCGTCGGCGCGGGCACCGTCCTGACCCCTGAGCACGCCGCTGCGAGTCTGCGCGCCGGCGCACGGTTCCTGGTCACACCGGGCAGCACCGATCGCGTACTCGACGCTGTGGCCGATACGGGGCTACCCGTGCTGCCAGGCGCGGCGACCGTGTCCGAGGCGATGCGGTTGGCCGAGCGCGGCCATCGCGAGCTGAAATTCTTCCCTGCCGAAGCCTCCGGCGGAGTGCCGTTCCTGCGCACGCTCCGTGGCCCGCTGCCCGACCTGCGTTTTTGTCCGACCGGCGGTATCACCGCGGCCAACGCGTCCGCCTACCTGGCACTGCCCAACGTGGGTTGCGTAGGTGCGACCTGGCTGACGCCCGCTGCGGTGCTCGAGAGTGGCGACTATGCCGAGATCGAGCGGCTGGCCAGGTCGTCGGTCACCCGCTGAGCAGCCACTGCTTGCCGTGCGGTGCGTGAAACTGCATGATGATGGCGGGTATCGCGCAACACCAAGCAGGGGAGAGCGGGATGGCAGCGCAGTCGTTCGTCGCGGCCGAGATCGCGAGCCAGCCAGAGTGCTGGCAGCGGGCAGTCGAGACGACCAAGGACTCGGCGCCCGCGTTCCCGACGGCGGGCGAGAGCGTCGCCGTGGTCGGTTGCGGCACGTCGTGGTTCATGGCGATGGCGTACGCGGGACTGCGCGAAGCGGGCGGCCACGGACGCACCGACGCGTTCGCCGCATCCGAGGTCCCGCTCGGGCGCACCTACGACCGGGTGCTCGCCATCTCCCGCTCCGGCACGACGACCGAGGTCGTCGACCTGCTCGCCGCGTTCGCCGGTCGGGTCCCGACAACGGCGATCACCGGCGTCGCGGGCACCCCGGTCACCACCATCGCGGATGCCACCGTCGTGCTCGACTTCGCCGACGAACACTCGGTCGTGCAGACCAGATTCGCCACCACGGCACTCGCGTCGCTGCGCGCCTCTCTCGGCGAGGATCTGACCACGCCGATCGCCGACGCGGCAGTCGCCATGGGCCTGCCGCTGGCAACGC
>JALZNB010000337.1 GCA_030857905.1 Actinomycetota bacterium | reverse complement strand
CTGATGACCCTGGGCGCCCGACTGGTCGACGACGCGGCACTGCGCACCAAGGCCGACGGGTGGGTGGAAGGCGCCGCGGCGTACGTCGTCCTCAACTACCGAGACGAGATCACGACCCTGATCACGGACACCGTCCAGCGGTGGGACGCCGACGAGACCGCGCGCAAGATCGAACTTCAGGTCGGCCGAGACCTGCAGTTCATCCGCATCAACGGCACAGTGGTGGGCGCACTCGCCGGACTCGCGATCTACGCCGTCGCCCAACTCATCGGCTAGTGGCCTGACGTTCCCGCCACGACAGCGCAGGCAGGAACAGTTGTGCCAGCGGGCCGATCGCAACCGCGTACAGCACTGTCCCCACTCCGACCGTGCCGCCGAGAATCCAGCCGAGGCCCAGCACGAACAGCTCAATACCCGTTCGAACCCAACGGATCGATATCCCGGTCCGCGCGGACAAGCCGGTCATCAGGCCATCGCGCGGACCCGGGCCCAGTCGCGCGCCGATATACGCCGCGGTGGCCACTCCGTTCAACACGATTCCGACTATCAGGAAAGCGATACGGGCAACCAGAGCGTCCACAGTGGGCAGCAGGGCGAGGGCCACATCAACCGATAGCGACACGACGACGACGTTGGTGACGGTGCCGATGCCGAGCCGTTGTCTCAGCGGAATCCAACACAACAGCACCAGGACGCTGACCAACCCGGTGACCGTGCCGAAGCTGAGCCCGGTCACCTTGTGCAATGCCTTGCAGGACATCCCACGGTGCCAGACCGAGCGCCGCTTCGATCTGCAACCCGATGCTGCCCCCGTAGAGCACGAGTCCGATGAAGAGTTGAGGTAGCCGTCGCGCCGGGCTGATCCGGACGGAAACAGGTTTCAGGTCGGGGGCCATGCGCTCATCTTCCCTGTCCGATTGGCCTTGGATCGACAGCCAATAAGACATAATTGGCCTCATGTCTCCTGTCCTTGGTCGGGTCTCCGGTCCACGCCTTGTCCGAATGCTCGGCGAGTGGCGCGACCGAGGCAGCAGACAGGGCTCGGCGGGATTGGCCGCGGGCATCCGGCTGCTCGTGCTCGACGGCCAGTTGCCGCCGGGCACCGCGCTGCCCGCCGAACGGGAACTCGCGGGCTCGCTCGGAGTCAGCCGCACCCTGGTCGCCGCCGCGTGGGACCTGCTTCGGGCCGACGGCCTCATCGTCAGCAAACGCGGCGCCGGGTCGTGGACCGCCTTGCCGAAGGCGGCCGATCGGAGACCGCGTCCGACCGGCCGGGAGTCGCTGGACCTGGCGCGGGCCGCGCCCGCCGCGTTGCCGGGAGTCGCGCGAGCCATCGACACCGTGCGCGGTCGGTTCGCCGCCGAACTCCTCGGCCACGGCTACTACGAGTACGGGCTGGACGAGTTGCGCGAACGCGTCGCCGACCGCTTCACCGCACGAGGTCTGCCGACCGGGCCCGAGCAAGTCCTGATCACCAACGGGGCCCACCACGGCTTCGCGCTCGTCCTGCGCGCCATGTCCGGGCCCGGCGACCGCGTCCTGGTCGACCAACCGACCTACCCCAACGCGATCGACGCCATCCGGGCCGCGCACGCCGTGCCCGTCGCGGTCTCGATGCCCGAGGAAGGCGGCTGGGATCTCGACGGCGTCGAGGCGGCCCTCCGGCAGGCCGCGCCCCGACTCGGCTACTTCGTCGTCGACTTCCACAACCCCACCGGCCACCGCCTCGACGCCGAGGGCCGGGCGCGGCTGGCGAGCGCGCTGCGGCGGGCGCGGACACCGGTGGTGATCGATGAGACGCTGGTCGAACTCGACTTCGGCGACATGGCCGACGCGCCTGCGCCGATGGCGACCTTCGAATCCGAGCTGGTGATCACCGTCGGCTCGGCGAGCAAGTCGCACTGGGGCGGGCTGCGGATCGGGTGGGTGCGGGCCTCCGAGGAGGTCATCGGCAGGCTCGCCGCCGCGCGGCACTCCTTCGACCTCGGGTCGCCCGTGTTCGAACAGCTGGTGCTCGCCGAGATGTACCTCGACCCCGAGCCGCCGTTGCGTGAGCGCCGCGCCGACCTGATCGTCCTGCGCGACTCGCTCGTGGCCTCGGTGCGCGCGCACTGCCCGGACTGGACCTTCGACATCCCCTCGGGCGGACTCAACCTGTGGTGCGCGTTGCCCGCCCCGATCAGCACGCGCCTCGCGATCAGCGCGCAGAACCACGGGGTGCGGGTGGCGCCGGGATCACGATTCGGTGTGCACGGCGGACTCGAACGTCGACTCCGGCTGCCCTACACGCTGCCCGCGTCGTCGCTGGACGACGCGGTGCGGAGACTCTCGCTGGCCGCCGCCGCCGTCACCGGATCGGTGGGAACGGTCCACACGGACGGCCTCATCCCGGTCGCATGATTGGCTTTCCAGCACGGGAAGCGGTACAAAACAGTGCGCTGGATGGCGTAATGGTGTGGAC
>JALZNB010000334.1 GCA_030857905.1 Actinomycetota bacterium | reverse complement strand
TGCCTGAACCGTGCCACCCCCGGGTGGCTGAACCGGTTGGCTCGTGCCCGGCGGGGGCTGCGTGCCGGGGTCGGTGACGGCCGGGATCGCGCCGACGACCGGACGGAACCGCAGCTGCGCGGTCTGTCCGAGGTCCTTGGCGCGCTCGCCGTTCTCGCCGGGCACCGTGATGATGATGGTGGTTCCGTCGAGGATGACCTCGGCGCCGCTGACACCGGTCTTGTTGACCCGGGTCTCGATCAGCTCGCGCGAGAGCGCCAGCGACTCCCTGGACGGCTCGCCGGTCTCGGTGCGCGCGGTGAGCGCGACGCGGGTACCGCCCTGCAGGTCGATTCCCAGCTTGGGACTCGCCCGATGGTCGCCCGTGGCGAAGACAAGGGCGTACAGGATGGCGACGATTGCTACGAAGAACGCCAAATAGCGTCCTGGGCGGATCTGCCCAACCGGTGGTGCCACGGTCGGCCCGTCTCCTCGGCTAGCTCGGATGTGCACGGGTCCGCGCGCACGCCACGATGCTGTGGACCTGGATGGTCACAACACTGCGCCCGCACCCGGAATACACACATGTGGGTGAGGGCGCAGCGTACATCCTGTGAAGTGAACCCGGTGTTGCGTGGCTCACTCACCGACGAACGCCCCTCGCGGAGCGTGGTCGCGCGGAAGGATGGGTCAGTTGTTCGACTTGCCGTGCTCCACCGGGGGAACGACGTCCGCCTTTGATTCCTGGGCGGGGATGGCCTCGTGCGAACCGGGCACGTTGTCCACGTCCGGGTCGTTGTCGAGGTCGTCGTCCCCGTGCACGTCCGGGCCGACCTTCTCGCGGATCGCCTGACGCAGCCAGGTGGTCTCCACGCCGGGAGCGATCTCCAGGCCGATGCTGGCGTCCTCGGAGACGTCGGACACCGTGCCGTACATGCCGGAGGTCGTCATCACCCGGTCGCCGATGGTGAGCGAGTTCTGAAGTTCCTGCTGCTGCGCCACCACCCGCTTCTGCCTGCGGGAGCCGAGGATCAGCGGAATCGCCAGCACAGCGACGAGCAGCAAGGGGAGCAGAGCCTGATTCATTTCTCTCCGTTCGGGAACTGTTTCCCCGATGCGGGAAAAGTCCGATTGTTCGGGTTGCCTCGACCCGAGTGTGCCAGGTCGCTACCCGGTCCTGACATTGGCCAGGGCGGGCCGTGCGGATGGGTCACCGAGCGCGAGTCCGGTGTCACTCCTCGAACAGGGTAGGCATACCGTGGCCTGGCGCCTCGATGGGGGCGGGCAGACCGAGGTGGGTCCACGCGAGGGCCGTCGCGACCCGGCCGCGCGGGGTCCTGGCCAGCATCCCGGCCCGGACGAGGTAGGGCTCGCACACTTCCTCCACCGTAGTCGGCTCCTCCCCAACCGCAACGGCGAGAGTCGACACCCCGACCGGTCCCCCACCGAAAGACCGCACCAGCGCGCTGAGAACCGCCCGGTCAAGCCGGTCGAGACCGAGGTCGTCGACGTCGTACACGCGCAGCGCCGCCTGGGCGATCTCCCTGGTCACGCGGCCGTCGGCGCGCACTTCGGCGTAGTCGCGCACCCGGCGCAGCAGACGGTTGGCGATCCGCGGGGTGCCGCGTGAGCGACCCGCGATCTCCGCACCGCCCTCGGCGAGCATGTCGACACCGAGGATGGTGGCCGAGCGCCGCAGCACCAGTTCCAGCTCCTGGGAGGTGTAGAACTCCATGTGCGCGGTGAAGCCGAACCGGTCGCGCAGCGGCCCGGTGAGAGCGCCTGACCGGGTGGTGGCGCCGACCAGGGTGAACGGCGCGATCTCCAGCGGGATGCTGGTGGCGCCCGGCCCCTTGCCGACGACGACGTCGACCCGGAAGTCCTCCATCGCCAGGTACAGCATCTCCTCGGCCGGGCGGGCGATGCGGTGGATCTCGTCGATGAACATGACCTCGCCCTCGTTGAGGTTCGAGAGCATCGCGGCGAGGTCGCCGGCGCGTTCGAGCGCGGGGCCCGAGGTGATTCTGATCGGTTTGCCCAGTTCGGCGGCGATGATCATGGCGAGGCTGGTCTTGCCGAGGCCGGGCGGGCCGGAGAGCAGGACGTGGTCGGGCGGGGAACCGCGTCGGGTGGCGCCCTGCAACACGAGTTCGAGCTGTTCGCGCACGCGGGGCTGGCCGACGAACTCCGAGAGCAGACGCGGCCGCAGCGTCGTCTCGTCGTCGCGTTCACCGGGAACGGCGATCGCGGAGACCTGGGACTCCAGGTCCTCATCGGCCGCGATCCACTCGTCCGGGTCCATCTGGGCCTCCACTAGCGCTTGCGGCCCAGGAGGGCCAGCGCGCCGCGCAGGACCGTGGAGGTCTCGGCCGTGCCGTCCTCGGCGAGGACGCCGTCCACCGTCTGCTCGGCCTGCTTGGCCGGGAAGCCGAGTCCGATGAGGGCTTCGACGACGGAGTCGCGCACCTGGCCCGCGGCCGGGGCGGCGGGCGACTGCGCGCCCGTCATGGCGCCGACCTTGTCGCGCAGTTCGATGATCAGCCGCTCGGCGCCCTTGCGTCCGACACCGGGAACCTGGGTGAGCGTGGTGATGTTGCCCTCGGCGATGGCGCCGCGGAGCTGGTCGGGCTCCAACACGGCCAGGGCGGCCATGGCGAGGCGCGGGCCGACCCCGGACACGGTCTGCAGCAGCCGGAACAGGTCGCGCGACTCGGTGCCCGCGAAACCGAACAGGGTCAGCGAGTCCTCGCGGACCACCAGCGCGGTGGCGAGCTGGGTCTCCTCGCCCCGGCGCAGGGTCGCCAGCGTGTGCGGGGTGGCCTGGACGGCGAAGCCCACACCACCGACCTCGACCACCGCGTGGTCGAGCCCGATCGAGGCCACGTTTCCCCGTACCGACGAGATCACCTGATCACCAACTCCACGTCACCTCTGGAGACCCGTGTCAGCACCGGCCTCACCCGACTCCCCGCTCGCGGCGGCCAGCTTCGCACGATGCTTCTGGGCGAACTCGGCCGCCCTTGCCTCGGCTTCGGCCAGCCGCTCGCGCATCGGCGCCCGCCACAAGTGGCAGATCGCCAGCGCCAGCGCGTCGGCCGCGTCCGCCGGTTTCGGCGCGGTCGCGAGCCCGAGCAGCTTGGTGACCATGATGGTGACCTGCGCCTTGTCGGCGCGGCCGGAACCGGTGACCGCGGCCTTGACCTCGCTGGGGGTGTGGAA
>JALZNB010000324.1 GCA_030857905.1 Actinomycetota bacterium | reverse complement strand
AGGCACGGCTGCTTGAGCGGGTGCTCCGCGCCCACGGCATACACCAGGACAGTGGTGTCCACGACGATCACCGCGGTGAACCTCGCATCTCGTGCAACTCGGCTACCAGGTCGTCCGGGTCATCGGGCACCTCGGCCCACTCCGCGTTGACGATGATGTCCATGGCGGCTTGTCGCATGTCGACTGTCGTGCCCAGCCCACGATCGATCGCGTCGCGAATCACCGAAGCGACCGACACCCCTCGACTGCGGGCCACGGCAGAAACACGTTCGTAACGCTCCTGATCGAGCAAAATCTGGAGCCGCTTCTCCATCATGCACATACAGTAGCATGTGTAGGTCAGTCGGAAAGGCCGCGTTCGCGCACGGACAGGAGCCATTCCTCGACCCGTGCGCGGTCCGGTTCCTCCGGCAGCGCGCTCATGGAGGCCGCTGCCCCGAGATCCGCCCGAAGCCGGGAAACCCAGGCAAGGCAGTCGCCAAGGTCGACTTCGCCGCGTCGCACCGCCAGCAGTTCCGTCCGCTGGGCGTCCATCCGAATCGCCAGCGTCCCGGTTTCCAGCAGCGTCCGCCCGGTGATCAGCAGCCGGATCACGTGCATCACCTGCTTCCACTTCGGTGGCTCCGAAGTCGCCCGGTGCAATTGGCTCATCGCCGCCCGCTGGTAGGTCTCGGCGATCTGCCGCGACAGGAACGCGGGCAGCAGCGCGCGAAGCTCGGTCCCGATCGGCGTGCACACCTCGATTTCCGTGCTCACGAGCAGTTCGAGCACGTTCGCCTTTCCGGCGAGCGCCAGCGCGCAGTAATGGTCGACCTCCCAGTTCATCCGCTCCGGTTCCGGCCCGGACATGCTCGTCGGCGGCTTCTCCAGCCGCCAGAACGCCCGGGTCGGCGCCGCGTAGACACCATGCCGGTCCACATCGGAGCTGGGCAGGTCGAGCCCGTAGGCCCGCGACCCCATGATGGCCGACAACACCGTGTGCGACTCGATCAACGACATCACAGCCTCGGGTCCACTGGCTCGGATTCCAGTGCCAGCACGGCGAACACGCATTCGTGCACCCGCCACAGCGGCTCGCCTCTGGTCAGCCGGGCCAAGCCCGCCAACCCGAGCGAGTGCTCGCGGGTGGCCAACGACCGCTTGTGCCCGAGTTTGCGCTGCCGCAAGCGGGTCAGGTGTTCGGGCTCGGTGTAGTCAGGCCCGTAGACGATCCGAAGGTACTCGCGGCCGCGTACTTTCAGTCCGGGCAGCACCCCGCGTATGTGGTTCACCGCGGGCTTCACGACCATGCCTTCACCGCCCGCCGCCGTCATCTCCTCCCACCACGCGACACCCGCCGCGACCGACTCCGGTGATCCGGTGTCCACCGCGAGATTCCTGGTGTGGGTGAACAACTCCGGGTCGACGGCCCGCAAGCGGTCGGCGACGGTGAGGTGCCAGGCGTGCGGGCGATCCTGGAAGGTCGCGCCCTCGGCGGCGAGGACCTGAAATGGCGCGATCCGCACACCGTCCAGGTTGGACGTCGGCCAGCAGTAGCGCCGATAGGCATCGCGGAACGCCGAAGCGTTGTGCGCGCGCCGAAGTGTGCGCCCAGACAGGTCGGCCACATCCAGTCCACGTCCGGCCGCCGCGAGAAGCGCATCGGAAACCGCGGGCAGAGCCGCGCCCGCGGCCGCGCCGACCGACGCGTACTGCTCGGTGATCAGCTGGCCTGCCTTGGCGCTCCACGGCATCAGTTCCGTGTCCAGCAGCAGCCAGCCACTGTCCAGTTCGGACCACAGTCCGGCCTCGGTGACCGCGTTCCGCACTCGGTCGAGCAGCCGCGTGGTCAGATCGTCGGCGAAGAACGGCCTGCCGGTGCGGGTGTGCACGACGCCGTCCCCGTCGATGCCGAAGCGGGCGGGGGCCACATCGCTGTCCCGCGTCACCAGCAGCACCGCCCGTGAGCCCATGTGTTTCTCCTCGCACAACACGTCTCGCACGTTGTGCTTGTGGAACGCGGCGAACGCCTCACGCGGGTGTTCGAGCAGGTCGCCCTGGGTGTGGGTGTCGGTCGGTGCCATCGTCGGCGGCAAATAAAGCAGCCAACGAGGGTCGACGGCGAACCGACTCATCACCTCCAGTGCGGCGGCGGCCTGCTCGCCGCGCACGGTGATCACACCGTCATCGGTCTCGATCGTCCGCCGTCCCACGACATCGGCCAAGGTCAGGGTTGTCGACTCCCGGCCCGCGAACGGGTCGGGTGGCCCGAGTGGTTTGGCCGACTCGTACCAGACTTCGTGCGCGGCGACCGACACGACGTCGCGTTCGGGATACCGCAGCGCGGTCAGCTTTCCGCCGAACACAACACCGGTATCCAGGCACATGGTGTTGTTGACCCACTCGGCGTCCAGTACCGGCGTATGTCCATACAGGACCATCGCGCGGCCGCGGTAGTCGTTCGCCCACGGATACCGCACGGGATAGCCGTATTCGTCAGTCTCGCCTGTGGTGTCGCCGTAGAGCGCGAAACTGCGGACCCGCCCGGACGCGCGCCCGTGGTAGGGCTCAGGCAGTCCCGCGTGTGCGACGACGAGCTTGCCGTCGTCGAGAACGTAGTGCGAGATCAGGTTGTCGCAGAACTCCGTGACACGCTCGCGGTACTCTGCGGGCTCGTTCTCCAACTGCTCCAACGACTGCGCCAGACCATGTGCCACGTTCACCTTCCGGCCTTGCAACGACCGGGCGAGCTTCAGCTCGTGGTTCCCGCACACCGCCAGCGCGGTTCCGTCGGTCACCATGCC
>JALZNB010000273.1 GCA_030857905.1 Actinomycetota bacterium | reverse complement strand
GGGTATGCCGACGACCAGTGCGCGGACTTCGCCCAATCCGTCACGCTGAGCGTGGATGGCCGCATGGTCGTGTGGGACGCGCCGAGGGCGTCCCTGGAATTCCCGCCGGGGGAGGCCGGGCTGGCGACAACCCGCCTCGGTTGTGCGCTCGCCGCGCCCGCTGATCTCGACTCCGCCGCGACGGTGACATTTCGTGACACCTTCAGGGCCGACCAGGTCGGCTGGCACGAGTTGACCGCGCGGGGCGTGGGTATCGCCGTGCTGGACCCGAGCGTGCCCTCGACGAGTGTCAGCGACGAACTGCGGTCCTACCCCGAAGACCTGCTCGCCGACCCGCTCGATGTCCGGGACGCCACACTGCGGGTCGAGCCTGGCATCGGGGGAGCGGGGCCGACCGCGGTGGAACCGACTGTCGGCTGGCTCGACGCGGCCGTCGCCACCGTGACCGACTTCTTCACCGACCTGGCGGGCAGCCGGGAGTTGACGCCGTTGGTCGGGATTCTCGCCGTGCTGCTGTCGTTGGTGCTGGGTGCCTCGCACGCGGCACTGCCCGGCCACGGCAAGACCGTCATCGCCGCGTATCTCGCGGGCAGGCAGGGTTCGGCCAGGGACGCCGTGATGGTCGGGGCGACAGTGACGGTCACGCACACGGCGGGTGTGCTCGTCCTCGGTCTGCTCATCAGCGCGTCGAGCGCGATCGCCGGGGAGAGCGTGCTGCGCTGGCTCGGTGTGGCCAGTGGTGTGTTGGTCGCCGCGATCGGTGCGGGGCTGTTGCGTTCCGCGCTGCGTCAGCGGAACGTGATCGCGGCGCCGGTGTCGGAGTTGGTGAGTGTCGGCGGCTCGGCAGGCGATCCGGGCTCCGGCCACGGACATGGGCACGGCCACGGACATGGACATGGGCACGGCCACAGGATCGGCCGTGCCGGGTTGATTGGCATGGGGATGGCCGGCGGGCTGGTCCCCAGCCCTTCGGCGTTGGTCGTCCTGCTGGGTGCCGTCGGACTCGGCCGGACCTGGTTCGGCGTCCTCCTGGTGATCGGTTACGGCATCGGCATGGCGGGCACGCTCACCCTCGTCGGCCTGCTTCTCGTCCGCCTGCGGGACCGTCTACACCGGCTCGATCGTCTCGACGCGCTCCGCGCGCGCACCACCCGACTCGCCGCGTTGATGCCAGTGCTGACCGCTGTGCTCGTGCTCGTCGTCGGCGTCGGACTCGCCATCCGGGCCGCGGCCGGAATCGGATAGGAACCATGCGAAAAGCCGCACTGCTCGTAGTCGCCCTCGCTGTAACAGTCGCGTGCGGCTCGCCGCCGGACCCGGGCGTCCGCTTCGACGACGAAGGACAGAACGCCGACCTGACCTGCCTCAAGCACCAGCCCGAGCCGCCCGGCCCCCGCTACACCGACACGTCGCTGCGACGCACCGAGGACACCTTGGCGCTGCTGCGTTACTACACCGCCCATGGCCGCAAGCCGTACTGCGACAACCAAGGCCCCACCGAGGCCGATCGCGGCTGGACTCGCCTCTACGTCGAACTGGGAGCCGCACCCGGCAACGTCCCGACACCGTGACCACCGACGAGTGGTCAGGCCCGAGTGTTCACGGTCACGGGGTGGTGAATCCGGTTTCGGGTGGCATCAGGCGGGTAACTCAGCGGCCGTGATCCATGCTCGCGACGCCGCGTCCGTCGCCGCCGAACTCCGGGCGCGCTTCGACGCGGGCGGTCTTGATGTGCCGGAACCCGGCCAAGGCGAGACCGCGACGCGGTGGGCCGCGCTGGCCGACCTGGGACGCCAGGACTTGACGCTCGCGCGACTTGCGGAAGGACACACGGACGCCGTGTCCATCCTGCGCCAAGCGGATCGAGAAGTGCGGGCGGGGACGCTCTACGGCGTGTGGGCGGCACGCTCCGGTGGAACGGGCGCTGTCCTGCGCGATGGCCTCCTGTCCGGCGCCGTGCGCTTCTGCTCGGGGGCGCACAGCCTCGACCGCGCACTCGTGGTCGCGGCCGTTGACGACGGCAGCACCGCGCTGGTCGACGTCGACCTGACCGACGATCGCGTCCATCGGCGGCCCGACACCTGGCAGCCGCTGGGTATGGACGCCTCCGACAGCCCCGATGTCGATTTCGGGGGTGTTCCCGTGGAGTCGACGGCCATCGTGGGGCCACCTGGTTTCTATGTGGACAGGTTGGGCTTCTGGTGGGGCGGTGGGGGAGTGGCCGCTGTGTGGCACGGCGGCGCCGCCGGGATCGTCGAGCGCACCACCCGTCTCCTGCGCGGTGGCAAGGAACTCGACGAACACCAGCTCGCCCACTTCGGCGCGCTGCACACGTTCCTGGCGGCCACCGACGCACTGTTGCGGGAGACAGCCGACAAGATTGATGCCGCTCCAGGTGGGGACGCGTCGCTGCCGGTGCTGCTCTGCCGGGCCAGCGCGGAACACACCGCCCGCGAGGTCGTGGACCGAATTCCCCGCATCACAGGACCCACGGCGTTCGCGCGCGACCGTGCGTTCGCTCAGGCGCTCGCCGACCTCCAGCTCTACATCCGGCAGCACCATGCCGAACGTGATTTGGCGGCGCTGGGTCGTAAAGCGATCGAGCGTGGTGATGGCGGATGACCCGACCGACAGTCGAGGAAAGCGAGTGGGAGCCAGTCCTAATCGGTCGCACGCTGCCGAGTTTCGATGTCGCCGCGCCGAGGCGGGGCGTCATCGTCGCCGCCCACCCAGACGATGAGACGCTGGGGGTGGGCGGCCTGGTCCAGGCACTGCACGCCACGGGGACGCAACTGTCCCTCGTCGTCGCCACCGACGGCGAGGCGGCATTTCCCTCGCTGGAGCCGCCCGCTCGTGCCGCGCTTGGCCTGCGCCGTCGTGACGAACTCGCCGACGCACTCGTCGCACTCGGTACCCCGGACGTCGACGTCCACTTTCTCGGACTCCCCGATTCCGGGCTCGCCGAGCATGAGGCCGAACTCGTCGAACGATTGACCGAGCTGTCGCGCGACGCCGATGTCGTCATGGTTCCGTGGCCCGGCGACCCTCATCCCGACCATGCCGCAGCCGGGCGCGCGGGTCTGGCTGCGGCTCCGGTACACGCGCACCGCTTTTCCTATCCCATCTGGATGTGGCACTGGATGAGCACCGACGACCCGCTCATTCCCTGGGACCGCGCTGTCGCACACCGACTGTCACCGGCGAGTCGCGCGCGCAAGGACCGAGCACTCGCCGCGTTCGCCTCCCAGCTCGAACGTGGCCCGAACGGTGAGGACCCGATCGTCGACGAGGCGATGGTGAGCCACTTCCGTCGAGACCGGGAAGTGCTGTTCCGCGAACCGCCCGGAGAATCGGCGCCGGTGGCCCGCTTCGCCGCGTTGTACCGTGCGGACCCCGATCCCTGGGACACGGCGGGACGTTGGTACGAGCAGCGCAAGCGCGCGCTCGTCCTGGCCTCCCTGCCGCGGCGGCGCTACCGGCGGGCACTCGAACCCGCCTGCGGAACAGGTGAGCTGACCCGTGAGCTGACCGAGCGGTGCGACGAAGTTGTCGCCTTCGACCCGGTTCCCGAGGCAGTCGCCCGCGCGCGGGCCACCGCGCCCGAAGCCCGCGTGGAGATCGGCGCGCTGCCGGACGCGATCACCTCGGAACCGGTCGACCTCGCGGTGCTGAGCGAAATCCTCTACTACCTCGGCGACGATGACCTCACCGC
The DNA here is from genome assembly GCA_030857905.1 of Actinomycetota bacterium. Lineage (GTDB taxonomy): Bacteria > Actinomycetota > Actinomycetes > Mycobacteriales > Pseudonocardiaceae > Actinokineospora. The sequence goes on along the minus strand of JALZNB010000273.1, from coordinate 397 downwards.
GAGCCTCGACCGGCTGATCGACGTGCTGGAACCGGGCGGGCATCTGGTCGCGGTGCACTGGCGACCCTGGGCCCCGGAGGCACCCAGGGATGGTGCGGCGGCCCACAGGGTGTTGCTCGATCGGCGGGAGCTGACCACGCTCGTCGCCCACGAGGAAGCGGACTTTCTCCTGCACGTGCTGCGTCGCGAATGATCACGGCTGTCGGCGTCGTGATCCCCGCGCACAACGAGGAGACACTGGTCGGTGGCTGCCTGCGCGCGTTGGCGACGTCGTTGACAGGGATCGGTGTCCCGTCCGAGGTCTGCGTCGTCGCCGACCGCTGTTCCGACCACACCGCCGAGTTGGCTCGCGCGACGATGCCGGGAGCGCGGATCGTCGGTCTCGACGAGCGACGCC
>JALZNB010000218.1 GCA_030857905.1 Actinomycetota bacterium | reverse complement strand
ACTTTTCGGCGCCAGGTGTATCCGACCATCACGGCGGTGGCGGTCGACTCACCATGCGGTGATCAACCGACCGATGCCAGGTAATTCCGCATCAGCCGGTTCATGCCCTCTGATCACCGGAAACGATCCGCACCACTAGCTTTTCTCCAGGTACTCCGCGCGTTCGTCGTCCACCAATTGCGCGACCATGTGCGCCAGTCCGGGGAACTCGATCAGCTCGGGATCATCGGCGACCAGTGCCTGTGCCAACACCCTGGCGTCCGCGATGACGTCCTCGTCACGCAGCAACGACAGCATCTTCAGACCCGAGCGGGCCCCCGACTGGGACGACCCGAGGATGTCGCCCTCTCGGCGCAGCTCAAGGTCGAGGCGGGCGAGTTCGAAACCGTCCACAGTGGAGGCGACGGCGTCGAGTCGGTCGCGGGTGGCCGTGCCACCGATCATCTCCGTCACCAGCAGGCACAGCCCGGGCGCGCTGCCCCGGCCGACGCGGCCCCTGAGCTGGTGGAGCTGGCTCACCCCGAACCGGTCGGCGTCCATGATCACCATGGCCGTGGCGTTGGGCACGTTGACGCCGACCTCGACGACCGTCGTCGCCACCAACACATCGATCTCCGCATCGGCGAAGGCCCGCATGACGCGGTCCTTCTCGTCGGCGGGCAGGCGACCGTGCAGGATTCCCAGCCGCAACCCGGCCAGTGCCCCGTCGGCGAGCATGGTGGCCACGTCCATCACCGCGAGCGGGGGCCGACGGTCGGAATTGTCGTCGCCACCGGCGGCGTCCTCGGCTGACTCGTCCTCGCCGATGCGCGGGCAGACGACATAAGCCTGATGCCCCTTGCCGACTTCCTCGCGGACGCGCTCCCACACGCGGTCCAGCCAGGCGGGCTTCTCCGACACCGGCACGACATTGGTGGAGATCGGCGAGCGGCCCGCGGGCAGTTCGCGCAGTGACGACGTTTCCAGGTCGCCGTAGACGGTCATGGCGACTGTGCGCGGGATGGGCGTCGCCGTCATCACCAGGATGTGCGGGCTGACGTTCTCCCCGGCACGAGCCCGCAGCGCGTCCCGTTGTTCGACGCCGAAGCGATGTTGCTCGTCGATGACGACGAAACCGAGGTCGGCGAAGGTGACCTTGTCCTGGATCAGCGCGTGGGTGCCGACGACAATGCCCGCAGAGCCGCTGACGATGTCGAGCATGGCCTGCTTGCGTTGGGGGGCGGTCAGCGAACCGGTCAGCAGCGTGATGGCCGTCGCGTTGTCCGAGCCGCCGAGTTGGCCACCCTCGGCCAGGTCGCCCAGCAGCTCCGCCAGCGAGCGGGCGTGCTGCGCGGCGAGGACCTCGGTCGGGGCCAGCATCGCGGCCTGGCGGCCGGAGTCGACGACCTGGAGCATCGCGCGCAGCGCCACGATCGTCTTGCCCGAGCCGACCTCGCCTTGCAGCAACCGGTTCATCGGGTGCTCCCCCGACAGGTCGAGCGTGACCTCGTCACCGATCTCGACCTGCCCCTTGGTCAGGGTGAACGGAAGCCGCTTGTCGAACGCGTCGAGGATGCCGTCTGGTTTCGGCGGGCACGCTGGCGCGGGTCGGGCGCCGGAGGTTTTTCGGCGCTGGGCCAGGGTGAGCTGCACGGCCAGCGCCTCGTCCCACTTGAGCCGGGTCTGGGCGGCCTCCACCTCGGCCCAGTCGGCCGGTTTGTGGATCGCGCGGACGGCCCCGTCGTAGGCGCCGAGCCCGAGCTTGTCGCGCAGGTCGTCGGGGAATGGGTCCTCGATGACGTCGAGCATTTCCAGGGTCTGGTGCACGCACTGGGCGATCTGCCAGGACTGGATCTTCGCCGACGCCGGGTAGACCGGGATCAGCCCGCCAGCGAACTCCTCGACCGCCTCACCGTCCACATCGGCGTCGATGAGTTGGTAGTCGGGATTGGCCAGTTGGAGCTTCTGGCGAAACGCGGTGACCTTGCCGGAGAACAGCGCGCTGATCCCAGCCTTGAGCTTGTCCATCTGCCAGGGCTGGTTGAAGAACGCGCACTCCAGCGACCGTTTGCCGTCGGTGAGCTGGACCTCGATGATCGAGCCGCGCTTGGTCTTCATCTGCCGTTTGGTGACCGAGACGATCTTCGCCATCACCGTCACGTGCTCGCCGACCTCAAGACCGGCGATGTCGGTGAGCTTCCCGCGCTCGGCGTAGCGGCGGGGGTAGTGGCGCAACAGGTCGCCCGCCGTCTCCAGGTTGAAGGCGGCGGCGAGGGCGTCAGCCGACTTCTTGCCCACTACCCGATCAAGGCGTTCGCTCAACGATGCCACGCACCCGATTATGTCGCCTCCCCACGACACCCTTCACTCCAGTCCGAGCACCAGCAGCGAGTTCGCCTGTCCCCCTTGGTAGACGACGACATCCGCGTCCGGCCGTGCGTGTCGCAGGTGGTCCTCCAACGCCTGCCCCAGGGTCGCGGGCGCGTCCCGACCGAGTAGCGCGGTCACCAACTCGCCGCCGACGGCCAGCATCTGGTCCAGGACCCCGCACGCGACCCGCGCGACCGCGTCGTCGTCGGGCGGGCCCGGTTCGATGAGCATCACCTCGCCGTCGGCGAACCCGATCACGTCCTCGGCCCGGCACGGCCCGATCCAGGTGATCGCCTCCTCGTCCGCGACCACCACCGCACCGCGTCTGGTCGCCGCTGCGGCCTCGGCCATGGCGACGACGTCGTCGCCCGCCCGCCGCCGGGGGTCATGGACCGCGATCGCCGCGAGCGTCCGCACCGGGGAATCGGACGGCACGACCACAACGTCCTGACCGGCCGCCACAGCCCGGATCGCGGCCTCGTCGGCGACGGCGACCAACTCGCCGTCCCCGGGCAGCACGATCACGTGCGCGGCGCCCGTGCCGGTGATGACCTGCAACAACTCATACGGCGTTGGTGGCTCGCCGTCGACCCGCAGCACCGCGACCCCCTCCGACAGCAGCAGGTCGGCCAAATCGTCACCGCGTGCACAGGCGACGACCGCACGGTCTTTCACGAACCGGTTCGGCGTGTCCGGCGCGGCGTCAGCGAACCGGGCTACCCGGATGTGGCGTGGCCGTCCCGCGTCGACACCCGCCTCGATGGCCGCGCCAACGTCGTTGCAATGCACGTGGACCGTCCACAGGTCACCGCCGTCGCCGACGACGGAAACACAGTCCCCAAGGCTGCCCAATGTCTCCCGCAGCGTGCCGACCGCCTCCGCTGTGGTCTGTTCGAGCAGGTACATGACCTCGTAGGCATAAAGGGTCGAGCCATCCTCACGAGAGGCCACCAGGGGGTTCTCCGCTCGCCTGGGTGTCTCGTCGACCAACACCGGGCCAGGCTGCTGGGCGACGATGGCGACAAGCGCGTCCAAGAGCACCACGATCCCCCGGCCGCCAGCGTCGACCACGCCAGCGTCGGCGAGCACTCCGAGCTGGTCAGGTGTGTGGTCAAGGGCGGCGGCAGCGGCGAGCGCGGCAGCTGCAGCCACGTCGTACAGGCCGTCAGCGCTCTCGGCGGACGCAGCCGCGTCAAGCACGCTGAGCATGGTTCCCGCTACCGGCTCTGACACCGCGGCGGTAGCCCGCTCAGCGCCACGCGCCAACGCCGAACGCAGCAGGACGCCAGTGACTTCGGCCTGACCGCGGAAAGCCTCGGCCATCCCGCGCAAGAGTTGCGAGACGATCACCCCCGAGTTGCCCCGAGCGCCGGTGAGCGCCCCCCTGGCCAGCACCTCGAACGCCTTGCCCGCATCCGATCGGTCGGCCGACGGCGCCCGCAGCAGGGCGTCGAGCGCCGATCGGTGAGTGTGCAGCAGGTTGGACCCGGTGTCGCCGTCCGCCACCGGAAAGACGTTGATCCGGTCGATCGCGGCCCGGTGCGCGTCGAGCGACCGCACGCAGGCCGCGGCCCAGCGGCGCACCTCGCTCGCGTCCAGCACCTCAAGCACGCAGGCCTCCCTCGTCACACGGTTTCGCGAGGAGACTACGCAGCGGGCCCCGGATTCGACCTGGTCCGGTGCCCCCGGTGTGGTCGGGCATCCGGACACCCGTTACCGTGTGCAGACCGCCTGGGCTGGCCCCTGGCTCTCGTTACGTGCGCTCATCCGCGATCTCGTTCGCGCGGTGGGCTCCACCAACCTGAAGGAGTGTTGACGTGGCTGCCGTGTGCGACGTCTGTGGCAAGGGACCAGGCTTCGGCAAGTCGGTCTCGCACTCCCACCGGC
>JALZNB010000248.1 GCA_030857905.1 Actinomycetota bacterium | reverse complement strand
TCGTTGCGCCGATCGGAGGCCCGCACCGGGCTGGCCCTGATCTCGCCGACCCTGATCATCGTCATCGTCGTCGTGGTCGTGCCGATCCTGTGGACGGTGCTGCTCGCCTTCCAGAAGGTCCGACTGCTCAATCTGCGCTCGGCGAGCTTCTTCGATCCACTGACGTTGGCCAACATCCGCGCGGTGCTGACCGGCGACGGCTTCGTGGAATCGCTGGTCACCACCTTCGCCTACTCCGTGCTCGGTACCGGTTCGGCGATCGTGCTCGGCTTGATCACCGCGTTGGCGTTGCGGGCCGCGTTCCGCGGCCGAACCCTGGTACGCGCGGCGATACTGTTGCCGTACGTGGCCCCCGTGGTGGCCGTGACCTTCGTCTGGCGCACGATGCTCAACCCGCAGTTCGGGGTCGTCAACGATTGGGGCGTCCGATTCTTCGGCTGGGATGCCCCCGTGGCGTTCCTGTCGCAGCACAGCGCCGAGGTGTCCTTTTTCGGTGTTCGCTTCGACTTGCCCGTCGCGCTGCTCTCCGTGATCGCCTTCGAGGCGTGGCGCTCGTTTCCGTTCGCGTTCCTGTTCCTCATGGCGAGGTTGCAGGCCGTGCCCAAGACGCTGGAGGAAGCGGCGATAGTCGACGGGGCGACGCCAAGTCAGCGGTTCCGCCACATCATCCTGCCCCAGTTGATGCCGACCATCGCCGTGCTGGCCGTGCTGCGGTTCATCTGGACCTTCAACAGTTTCGATGACATCTACCTCTTGACCGGGGGCGGTGCGGGCACGGAGGTCATCAGCGTGCGGGTGTTCAACTTCCTCACCGCGCGCGGTGACATCGGCATGGCCTCGGCGCAGGCATTGGTGCTCGCGATCGTCCTCGCGGTGTTGGTCGCGCTCTACCTCCGGCGATTCTCGACCCGTGAGGAGGGTTCCTGATGAGCGACTCCGCTACCCGATCCGAGCGGGCGCCGGTCACCCGCAGGGCGGGCAGTGGCAGCCCGCATCGCCGCTGGACGCGCGACAACGTGGAGATCCAGGTGTTCCGCGTCCTGCGGTGGGTGGTCATCGCGGGCTTGCTGGTGGTAACCCTGTTCCCGTTCTACTACATGCTCCTGCTGTCCGTACGGTCGCTCGACGAGGTGCTCCAGGCCCCGGGCGCGCTCTTCGTCGCCCCGTCCGAACTGAACTTCAGCGCGTTCGTCGAGGTGTTGACCCCCGAGGACTCGGGTGGTCAAGGGTTCCTTCGGTTCATGAGAAACAGTGCGATCGTGGCGTTGGGGACGGTCGTGCTCACGCTGCTCGTGTCGTTGCCCGGTGCGTACGCCGTCAGCAGACTGCGCTTTTTCGGGCGTCGCCAGATCAGTGTGCTTTTCCTTGCCGTGTACCTGTTTCCGGGCATCCTGGTGGCGGTGCCGCTGTTCGTGTTCTTCAGTCGCATGGGTTTGCGCGGTGAGCTGGTCGGGCTCCTGCTCGTGTACGTCTCCCAGATCGTCGCGGTCTCCATTTACATGCTGCGCAACTATTTCGACACCATCCCGGTGAGCCTGGAGGAGGCCGCGGCCATCGACGGCTGTAGCCGACTGGGCATCATGCGGCACATCAGCCTGCCGCTGGCCATGCCCGCGATCATGGCGAACGCCCTGTTCGTGTTCATGATCGCCTGGAACGAGTTCCTCTTCGCGCTGCTGTTCCTGTTGGAGGACCGCGAAAGTTGGACGGTCTCGCTGGGTCTCTCCCAGCTCAGCGGCAGCATCGAGGTGCCGACGACCGTGCTCATGGCGGGATCGGTGATCATCACGCTGCCCATCATCATCGTGTTCGTCGCCACCGAGAGGTTGCTCGTGGACGGCCTCACCGCCGGCGCGGAGAAGGGATGACGGTGGGGGAGGCCGAAACCCCGGTCTACGATCCGAACCCGCTGCACGACGTTATCGGCGGCGAGGTGGTGCCGGGTTGGGACGGATCTCTCGCCAGCCTTGAAACCTCGTGTGTCCTCGCCATCGATGGCGTTGGGGCCGTCGATTGGGACGCCGTGGTCGACGCTGTCACAGCGGCGCTGCGGCGGCGGGAGATCGATGTCGTGCGGGTTGACGTGAGCGAGTGCCGGCGGCCGGGGGCGGAGGTCGTCGCGGCCACCACATCCGCCGGACTGGCCGACGACCCACATTTCGAACGGCTCGCCGACCTGCTGGACGTGCCTTCGGCTCATCGGGCCGGGCCGCACGAGGTCGTCGTCCTCGCGGGTCCGGGTGCCGCGCTGCTGGAGCACGATGTGCTCAGGTACCTGGATCTGCCCAAACGCTTCGCCGAGGCGGACGTCACCGCCGGGCGGGCACGCAATCTCGGACAGCGCGACGGAGACGGCCGCGCCACCACCAAGCGACTGTTCTATGTGGACTGGCCAATGCTGGATCGGCACCGCGACAACATCCTCGGCGAGGTCGACCGCTGGTTCGACGTGCAGGACGCGGATCGGCCAACCTCGGTGGACGGCACGACGTTGCGACGCGTCCTCGCCAATCTCGCCCGGCGACCGGTGCGCACACGACCGACGTTCAACACGACCCCGTGGGGCGGTCAATGGGCCCGCCGCGAGCTGGGCATGGAGTGGGGTGCCGCCAACACGGCACTGGGGTACGAGCTGATCGCTCCCGAGAGCGGAATCCTCATCGGCGACCGCCAATGTCAGGTGGAATTGCCGTTCCAGCTTCTTGTCTCCGCCCACCCGACCGAGGTACTCAGCGGTCGTGTGCACGACGTTTTCGGCACGTCGTTCCCGATCCGGTTCGACTATCTCGACACGGTGGAAGGCGGCAACCTGTCGGTGCACTGTCACCCGAGGTCGACTTACATGCGTGAGGTGTTCGGCTGGCCCTACACCCAGCATGAGACGTACTACGTCGTCGTCGGCGGGCCGAACAGGCGCGTATTCCTCGGGCTGCATGACGGTGTCGACGTCGAGGAGTTCCGTCGCGACGCCACGCGGTCGCGGGATGTCGGCGACGAGATGGACATCGAACGCTGGGTGCAGACCTTTCCCGCGCAGGAGCACCAACTCTTCTGCATCCCGGCGGGCACTCCCCACGGCAGCGGTGAAGGAACGGTCGTGCTTGAGGTGAGTGCTACGCCTTACCTGTACTCGCTTCGCTTCTACGACTGGCTGCGCCGCGACGCCGGGGATCGGCGGCGGCCGGTGCACATCGATCACGCCTTCGCCAATCTCGACCGCGATCGGACAGGCGAGACCGTCGCCGAAGAGTTGGTGCCTGAACCCAAGGTGCTCAGGCAGGGCCCGGGATGGCGCGAGGAAGTGCTCGGTGCCTTGCCGGAGATGTTCTACGAGGTCCGCAGGCTGGTGTTCGACGACGACGAATCCGTGCCGGAGGACGCCACGGATGGCTTCCATGTGCTCAACGTCGTCGACGGCGTGGGTGTCGAGGTCACCTGGGATGGCGGACGGCAGGTGCTGGCCCGTGCGGAGACGATCGTCATCCCCGCCGCGGTAGGCGATTATCGGCTGCGGCGCGTGGGAGCGGGTCGGGTCCGAGTGGTCAAGGCGCTGGTCCGGTGACGGTCGTACCGGTACTGGAGTTGGGCGGCACCCACGTGACAGCGGCACGAGTCGACGTCACCGAATGGAACGTGCGGGTCGGGTCGGTCGTCCGCCGCGGCCTCGACTCGCGCGCGGACGTCGACGAGATCGTCGCCACCCTCATCGATGTCTGCCGCCGCGTGCACCCACACCCGGCGCAGCACTGGGTGGTGGCGGCGCCGGGGCCGTTCGACTACGCGGCCGGGGTCGCGTGGTTCGCCGACGTCGGCAAGTTCGACACGCTGCACGGCTTCGACCTCGGCGACCGCATGCGCCGAGAGTTGTCGTGCCAACAGGTGTACTTCGTCAACGACGCGGAAGCGTTCGCCACAGGGCAATGGCTCTCGGGCGCGGCGCGCGGAGCGCGCCGCATGGTGGGCGTGACCCTGGGCACCGGCGTCGGCTCCGCGTGGCTGGTGGACGGTCTCGCGGTGTTCGACGGTCCCGGAGTGCCGCCCGGCGGGCGCCTCGACCTGCTCGATGTCGCGGGCTCTCCGCTCGAAGACCTGGTGTCCCGCCGAGCCATCCTCTCCCGCTACGCCTCGCTGGCCCCGGACGGTGCCAAGGACGTCGACGTGGTCGATGTCGCGCGTCGGGCGCGCTTCGATGACAGCGCGGCCGCGCGCGCCATGCGCGAGGCGATGATGGTGCTCGGCGCGGTGCTCGCGCCCCGGGTGGCCGCGTTCGAGGCCGAGGTCCTGGTCATCGGCGGTTCGATCGCGCGGTCGTGGGACCTCGTGGGTCCGCCACTGGCGACGGCGATGGCCGAGGTCGCCGCGGTGACAGGCCGCTCGGTGCGCCTGGTTCCCGCCTCGGACAACGAAAGCACTCTCCTCGGCGCCGTGCACGCGACGGTGGGCGGCCGGTGACGCCGGTCCGGCCGCTCCACCGCCGCGGACGGTGTCACGTGCCCGGGTTGTGCTCCGGGTGCGCGGTGAATCCGAGTACCACCTGCAACGTCTGCTCCGGTCGGGTGATGAGTTCGTAGGCCGATGCCGCCTGCGCCACCGGAATGACGTGGGAAACCAGCGGCCGCAGCAACAGTTGTTCCGCCACGGCGAGGTCGATGACCGTGGTGGCCAACCGTTTGCGGTCCCACCGGTGCATGAGGGCCGGTGCGACACCGGAGATCTGGGAGCAGATCAACTGGACGCGGTTGTGGTGGAACTCCTCGCCGAGGAACAGCCCGCTCGCCTCGCCCTGGTAGAAGCCCGACGCGACGACGCGGGCACAGTAGGCGACCGTTCGAACGGCCTCGTGCAGTGCCTGGTGATTGCCCGTGACCTCAAGGGCGACGTCGGCGCCGCGACCGCCGGTGAGGGCGCGAACGTGCTCGGCGACCTGGCCCTCTCGGGCGTCGAGAGTCTCGTCCGCGCCAAGTCGCCGGGCCAGTTCCAGTCGGTGCGGTATCGCGTCGATGGCGATAACCCTGGCACCGTTGCGTTTGGCGAGTTGGGCGACGATCTGGCCGAGCACGCCGAGGCCGAACACCGCGACCGTCTCGCCGACGTGGATATCGGCGTCGAGGATGACATTGAGGGCGACCGAGCCGATGTGGCTGAAGATGCCGACAAGGGGATCAGCCCTCGGATCCAGCACCCGGTCCGCCGCGTAGGACTCCTCGACGACGGTCGTCGACCGATGCCCCCAGACACCCCAGATGACCTGACCGGGCCGGACGGTGGTCACCGCGCCGCCGACCTCGACGACTTCGCCGACCTCCTCATAACCCACCACGGTCGGGTACTCCAGTGTGGGCCGCCCTGGACCGAACAGCCTGCTGTCGGGATTCCAGGTCTTGGAGAAATGCGCGCTCGTGCCCCGGTACTGGGTCATCTCGGTACCCGCGGAGATCCCGGAGAACAGGGTGCGCAACCGGACGCCGTTCACGCCCAGCGGCGCCTCGGCTTCCTCGGCGAGGGAAACGGATTCGGGACCGTCCAACCGCACTACCGTACCCATTGCCGCCCTTGAGTTCTCGTCTGTGGCATGGCGCGATCTTAATCCCAGGATTACGCAGAAGGACAGCGTCCTTTCGGTCCATTCCGAGTGCTCGGACGCGACCCGGCGGGCGAACATCGTTGGTGGCCTTGGATAACGACGCCTGGGTCGTCACCGGATTGGGGCTTGCCACGAGACAGAACCGGGTGTTCAGTGAGCGACCGAAGGACGCCACGTGCGTCGACCCTGTGGCGGGAAAGGAATCCCTGTGGCGCGCGGCGGGTTCACGGCGTCACCCGGCGAAATCCTCGTGCTCATCCGATCAGGACGGGTGCGGACGCGGCGTGATCTCCAGCGGCTCACCGGCCTGTCCCGCTCGACGGTGTCGTTGCGACTCAACCAACTCACGTCCTCGGGCTACATCCGGGCGGTCGAGCAGCGGCTCGGCGCCACCGGCAGGCCCGCGGAGCTCCTGTCGTTCGAGGAGACGGACAAACTCGTTCTCGCCGCCGATCTCGGCGCGACGCACGCCCGGTTCGCGCTGACCGACGCGGGCGGCGACCTGCTCGCCGAGCGCACCGAGGAACTGATCATCCAGCAGCCTCCCGCGCTCGTGCTGAAGATCGTCATCCGACGTTTTCGCGACCTGCTCAGGGATGTGGGTCGCGACCGGGCGCGGCTCGCCGGGGTGGGAGTGGGCCTGCCCGGTCCGATCGACTTCCAGACCGGGAGCCCGGTCCAGCCGCCGATCATGCCCGGCTGGCACGGCTATCCGGTGGCGAGGAAGCTGTCCGAGGCATTCGGCTGCCCGGCCTTCGTCGACAACGACGCCAATCTGCTTGGTCTCGGGGAAGCCAGAGCGCGCTACCCCGATGTCGACAACCTGCTCTTCGTCAAGGTTGGCACCGGAATCGGCGCGGGCATCATCCTCGGTGGTCAACCCCAGCGGGGGGCGACCGGCCAAGGCGGCGACATCGGCCATATCAGAATCACCCGGCCGGTCGAAGGCGCGCGGTGCGCGTGTGGCGCCACGGGCTGCCTGGCGGCGCACGCCAGCGGCGCCGCGCTGGCCCGTCGGCTCTCCGAGCGTGGTATCGACGCCCGCAGCAGTCGCGATGTCGTGCGTCTTGTCGGCGAGGGCAACCCGGAGGCGATCAGGTTGGTGCAGGACGCCAGTCGGTTGCTGGGCGAGGTGTTGGCGACCGCGGTCGCCTTGCTCAACCCGACGATCGTGGTGATCGGCGGTGACCTCGCCTCGACCCGCGAGCATCTGCTGATCGGGATTCGCGAGCGAATCCACGCACGCGTCGTGCCGGTGTTGGTCAGCGGCCTGGCCGTGGTCGAAAGCCAGCTCGGTGACCAGGCCGGTGTGCAGGGCGCCCGGCACATGGTGATCGATCAGGTCTTCTCCGCCGAAGCCGTGGACGCCAAGCTCGCTCCCGAACCGATGCGGGACACCTGACTCCCTTCCGCTTCATCTCCCCTTCCCGTCCAGAAACGAATGCCCGCAAGGAGAGCGATGCCTGCCGCCGCACCGAGGTCCCCCGTCATGCGAACCACCTGTGCCGGACGGCAGGCGTGGCTGTTGCGGACAGACCACAGCGCCATGCTCCTGTCCGTCACGGACGGCGGCGCCCTTTTGCTCGACCACTGGGGCGGCGATGGTGGTGGTCTCGACGGTGACTCCTACCTGCCACGCACCCCGTCGAATCGGCCCTCCCAAGCACAATTCCTCGACGGCGTCCCCTTGGCCTACTCGGCGTACGGCGATCCCGCCTACAAGGAACCGGCTCTGGTGGTCGTACGCGCGGACGGCTCATCGATCACGCGCTTGGTGTGGCGAGAAGACCGCATCGACAGCACGGGACTCGCCCTGGTCTTCGAGGACCCCGCCGCGGGCCTCGTGGTCGAGCACCGGTTCGCCGTGTTCGCCGAACTCGGCATCATCGTGCGTGACGTGCGGGTGCGCAACGACGGTTCGACCGCGTTGCGGGTGGAGCGGATGGCCAGCGCGGTCCTCGGCCTGCCGCCCGAGCACTACGAGGCGTGGACGCTGCACGGCCGGTGGGGCGATGAGTACCAGCTCACCCGACGAGACCTGGCGGCGGGCAAGCTCGTGATCGAAAGCAGGCGCGGGTTCACCAGCCACGAGGCAAATCCCTGGTTCGCCCTCACCCGCTCGGGCGAGGGCGACGAGCGGGACGGCCCGGCCTGGTTCGGGGCGTTGGCGTGGAGCGGCAACTGGTCGATCGTGTTCGAGACCGAACGCAACGACGCTCTGCACGTGGTCGCGGGCATTCAGCCATTCGACTTCGCTTGGCATTTGGAACCGGGTGCGGACTTCCAGAGCCCAGAGCTGGTGTGCGGCTACACCGATGACGGTCTGGACGGCGCCGCGCGCCTGCTGCACCGCTACCAGAGCGAGCGGGTCCTGCCCGCCAACCACCGCCACACGCCGCCGCCGGTGCACTACAACACCTGGTTGGCCACGTCCTTCGACATCAAGGTGGAGCACCAGGTCTCCCTCGCCAAGCGGGCCGCCGAACTCGGCGTCGAGTTGTTCGTCGTGGACGACGGGTGGTTCGGTGCGCGCGACGACGACCACGCGGGCCTGGGGGACTGGGCGGTCGATCCGGCCAAGTTCCCTCTCGGCCTGAGTCAGCTCGTCAACGAGGTGACGCGGCTGGGCATGCGGTTCGGGATCTGGCTGGAACCGGAAATGGTGAACGCCGACAGCGACCTGTACCGCGCCCACCCGGACTGGGTGTTGCACCTTCCCGACCGCGATCTCACGCCGTCTCGCGACCAGATGGTGCTCAACTTCGCCAGAAAGGAGGTGCGTGAAGGCATCCTGGACCGGCTGCGCCTACTGCTGACCGACCACCGGATCGACTTCGTCAAGTGGGACCACAACCGCCCCTACACCGAGGTGGGCTGGCCCCAGGTGCCTGCGCACCAGCAGCGTGAGGTGTGGGTGCGGCACGTCCGAGGCGTGTACGAGGTCATGTCGCGGCTGCGCGACGAGTTCCCGAACGTGATGATCGAGACCTGCGCGGGTGGCGGCGGCCGAGTGGACCTCGGAATCCTCGGTCTGGCGGACATGGCGCAGGTCAGCGACAACACCGACCCTTCGGACCGGCTGCGAACGCAGTACGGCTTCAGTCGCGCCTACGCGCCAAGGACGATGGTCGGCTGGGTGTCCGACAACCCGGAACCCACCACCGGCCGCGACAGTCCGCTGGAGTTCCGTTTCCGTGTCGCCATGCAGGGGGTGCTGGGCATCTCCGGCGACATTCTCCAGTGGAGCGAGGAAGACCTGACGCGGGCGCGTGAGCTGATCGCCGAATACAAGCGGCTCCGACCGACGGTCCACAACGGCGCCCAGCACTGGCTCGTTCCGCCGTCGGACACCAAGCCGTGTGCCGTGCAGTATGTGTCCCGCGATCGCCGCGAAACAGTGGTGTTCGTCTACCAGGTCCGTGGTGTCGCGGGCGAGGGGCTTCGCCGGATTCGGTTGCGTGGACTGGACGCGGACCGCCGCTACCGACGTGAGGCGGATGGTCTCGTCAGCACTGGCGCGGCCTTGATGGCCTCCGGCCTGCCCGCGGCGTTTCCCACCCCGCAGCCACCGCTGCACACCGAGGACTGGCGAAGCCGGGTGGAGCTCTGGCAGGCGGTCGACGAGAGAGTCCACGGAGACGAAAGCACGATGGAGGAAACACGATGAAGGTGGCACTCATCGGTACCGGCTACATCGCGGGTAGGCACGCGGAGGCCTTGACCGCGCTCGGTGCCGAGATCGTCGGCCACGTTGGCCGAACCGACGCCGAGCGGGCCGCCGCCAGATGGGGTGGGCGGGCCTACCAACGGGTGGGTGACCTGTTGGCACACGAGAAGGTCGACGCTGCCTGGATCTGCGTACCGCCCGCCGCCCACGGCGACATCGAACTCGCTCTCATCGAGCGGGATGTCCCGTTCTACGTGGAGAAACCGATCGGCGACGGACTGGAGACGCCGCGTCGGATCGCCGCCGCACTCCAGGCGGGCGGACCGATCGCGTGCGCGGGCTACTACTGGCGCGGCATGGAGGTGATACCCGAACTGCGCGCGCTGCTCGCCGAAACCCCGCCGCGCCTGGTGCGGGCTTCTTGGC
>JALZNB010000240.1 GCA_030857905.1 Actinomycetota bacterium | reverse complement strand
GGGTTTCCCTTGGCGCGGGAGAGGATTTCGGCGTAGCGGCGGTCGTCCGGTTTGCCGTGGTTGCGGCGGTGTAGGTGAACCGCGAGCCGAACACCCCATGCGACCGTCAGCAGTGTGACGACAAGACGGAACGCGAGTGAGCCGTCCGAGAGCGCGAACGAGACGACCGCGACCACCGCGAAACCCAGGCCCCACACCGTGTCGATCGTGTCCCACTTGCCTCTACGCAGGCTGATGGCGAACGTCGCGGCCATGAGGACGACCACGGCCACCGCTGTGGCCGCCAGGTTGAGCCAGAGTCCACTCATGAAGTGACCCGGTGGGCGAGCAACACCGCGCGCGTGCGCGGCAATCCGTTGGTGCCGACCGGTGTCGGGCGGACCGCGAGGATCTGGTTGACGCCCATCCGGTTCTCGGCGAACGCGAGCGCGCCACCCGCCAGGTACAGCCGCCACACGCGGGCCTGCTCCTCGCCGACGACGGCCACCAGCTCGTCCCACTTCTCTTCGAGCGTGTCCGCCCAGGCGCGGACGGTCCACACGTAGTGCTCGCGGAGCGCCTCGACGTCGCGGATCTCCAGACCCGCCCGCTCCAGGAAGTCCACAGTCTGGCCCACCGGCCGCATGTTCATGTCGGGGGCCACGTAGGACTCGATGAACGCCCCGCCGCCCTGGGCGGTGGCCCCGCGCGACATCTGTTGCAGCAACAGGCGGCCTTCCGGCTTCAGCATCCGGTACAGCGTCGCGGCGTACACGGGATAGTTCTCGGCGCCGACGTGCTCGCCCATCTCCAGCGTGCCGATCGCGTCGAACGGCTCGTCGGTGAGGTCGCGGTAGTCCTGCAGGCGGATGTCGACCTGGTCGGACAGGCCGTACTCGTCGAGACGGTCGAGGATGAAGGCGCGTTGTTCCTTCGACAGGGTGATGCCGGTGACCTTGACGCCGTAGTGCTTGGCGGCGTGGATGGCCAGTGAGCCCCAGCCGCAGCCGACGTCGAGCATGCGCTGGCCTGGGCGTAGACCGAGCTTGGTGCACACCAGGTCCAGCTTGTCGCGCTGGGCGTCCTCGACGGTGTAGTCGGGTTCCTGGGAGGTCCAGTACGCGCACGAGTACGCCATCTGCGGGTCGAGGACCCGGTTGTAGAACTCGTTCGACAGGTCGTAGTGGTGCGCGATCGCCGCACGGTCACGGGCTTTGGTGTGGGTTCGGCCGGACAGGCGGGCCTCGGCGGCGGGAACCGGCGGACGCTTGCCGAGGACACCGAGTGTGACCCCGATGCCCACGAGTTGCGCCTTGTCCTTCAGTGACAGCTTCGGCCGGATGGCGCTCTCGCGGGTCAGCGACCAGAACAGAGCCAACGCCTCATAGAGGTCGCCTTCGACATCGAGATCCCCGGAGACGTAAGCGCGCGCCAAGCCGAGCTCGTTCGGGTCCCACAGCAGCCTGCGCAGAGCGCGCCGGGAGCGGATGATGCCGATCGGTCCACCCGGGGGACCTGCTTCGCTGCCATCCCAGGCCCGCAGCCTGATGGGCAGCGGAGCCCCGAGCACGCGCTCCGCGACGCGCGCCAGTGTGGAGGCTGAGTCGGCCACCGGTGAACTCCGATCCTCGGGTGAGCTGAACGGGCCCCCGGGTGTCTCGGGCGGCCACCCGGTATTCGGCGCTACCCCGATCGGGGATGGGACCTTCGCGGTGAAACTATCGCTCCCGTGGATGTGGCAGTGACAGCGCGTGGCCGTTTCGCGCGGGTGGTGACCGAGGTGTTCTCCCCCGCGGTGGTGGTGGTCCTGTTGCCGCTGCTCGTGGCGTGGCGCGCGACCGAACACGACGTCGGGTCGACGTTGCTGTGGGGGCTGGAGGTGGCCCTGTTCTCCAGCATCCTGCCGATGGTGTTCATCATCCGAGGCGCTCGGCAGGGCAAGTGGGACGGGCACCATGTCCGCGATCGCGAGCACCGGTTCCTGCCGCTGATGGTGGGGTTGGCGTCCACCGCGGTCGGGATCGCGATCCTGTTGTTCTTCGACGCACCGCGCGATGTGGTGGCGCTGTCGGTGTCGATGTTGGCCACGTTGTTCGTGTGCATCGCCATCACGCGGTTCTGGAAGGTGTCGCTGCACGCGGCGGTGGCCGGGGGAGCGGTGGCGCTGATCGCGTTGCTCTTCGGCCCGTGGGGACTGTGGCTGCTCGTGCCCCTGGGCCTGGTGTGCTGGTCACGCGTCGAGCTGACCGACCACACTCGGGCTCAGGTCGTGGTGGGGGCGTTCATCGGACCGGCGATCGGCGGCTTGGTGTTTCTGCTGGTCCGTTAGCTACTTCAGGGTTCGGCTGCGGCCCCGGAACTCGGCCACCACCTCGTCGCCGCGGAACACCGTGACGTCGTAGATGCCGCTGCGACCGTATGTCGTCCGTTCGGTCGCGCGGGCCATCAGGACGTCGCCGAGGCGTACCGGCGCGACGAAGGTGATGTCGCCCCCCGCGGCCACGGCCACCGGCCCGTGGCTGTTGCAGGCGCAGGCGAACGCGGTGTCGGCCAGCAGGAAGACGTAGCCGCCGTGCCCGATGTCGTGGCCGTTCACCATGGTCTCGGTGATCGTCATCGACATCTCGGCCACCCCGGGTCCCGCGGAGCGCAGTTCGATGCCCAGCGTGCTGGAGGCCAGGTCGTCCGACAACATCCTGGTGATCGACTCGGGGATCATGGCGCCATCGTAGGTGGAGAGTTCGGCCACAGCCCAGTTGCGTGTTCGAAGGTTGGACGTCAAACTAATTTTGTAGGCTTACGCTCGGCATAGCTGTCAGAACTTTTCCATTTCGGAGGCTCACGTGTCCGCAGAGTCCGTACCGCTTCACCGCCCGGCGCACCCGGTGCGGTTCGTGACGGCGGCCAGCCTGTTCGACGGGCACGACGCGGCGATCAACATCATGCGCCGCATCCTGCAGTCCCAGGGCGCCGAGGTGATCCACCTCGGGCACAACCGCTCGGTCCGCGAGGTGGTCGCCGCGGCGATCCAGGAGGACGCGCAGGGCATCGCCATCAGCGCCTACCAGGGCGGGCACGTCGAGTACTTCAGCTACCTGGTCGAGCTGCTCGCCGAGAACGGCGCGGGCCACGTCAAGGTGTTCGGTGGTGGCGGTGGGGTCATCGTGCCCGAGGAGATCGCGCTGCTGCACTCGCGCGGGGTGGCGCGGATCTTCTCGCCGGAGGACGGCCAGAAGCTCGGACTCGCCCGGATGATCAACACGATGATCGAGGCGTGCGACACCGATCCCCGGCAGGCGCGGCCATCGACCGTCGAGGCGTTGCTCTCCGGTGACCACAAGGCCCTGGCCCGGACCATCACCCAGATCGAGGCGGGCACGCTCGCCGAGGACGCCCGCGCGGCCATCGCCGATGTCGTGGCGAACCGGCCGGTGCCGGTCCTGGGCATCACCGGTACCGGTGGCTCGGGCAAGTCGTCGCTGACCGACGAGCTGGTCCGGCGGATCCGACTCGACCAGCAGGACAAGCTGCGGGTCGCGGTCATCGCCGTCGACCCGTCCCGCCGTCGTGGTGGCGGCGCGCTGCTCGGCGACCGCATCAGGATGAACTGTCTCGAAGGCGACCACGTCTTCTTCCGCTCGCTGGCCACTCGCGGCGCGGGCGCGGAGGTGCCGGAGGGGTTGGCCGACGTCATCGCCGCGTGCAAGGCGGCGGGCAACGACCTGGTCATCGTGGAGACCCCGGGCATCGGCCAGGGCGACGCGGCGATCGTGCCCTACGTCGACACCTCGCTGTATGTGATGACGCCGGAGTTCGGCGCGGCATCACAGCTGGAGAAGATCGACATGCTCGACTTCGCCGACGTGGTGGCGATCAACAAGTTCGAGCGTCGAGGCGCCGAGGACGCGCGCCGCGATGTGGCCAGGCAGCTCGTGCGCAACCGGGAGGCGTTCGGCAAGTCCTGGGAGGACATGCCGGTCTACGGCACCAGTGCCGCCACCTTCAACGACGACGGCGTCACCGCGCTCTACCAGGAGCTGCGCGACCTGCTCGGCGGACACGGCGTCGCGTTTACCGAGGGCGCCCTGCCCCGCGTGGAAGGCCGGGTGTCCACTTCGGCCGCGACCGTGGTCCCGGCCTCGCGGGCCCGCTACCTCTCCGACATCTCCGACACCGTGCGCGGCTACCACGCCACCACCGACAAGCAGGTCGCCGCGATTCAGCGGCATTCGGCGCTGACCGTGGCCCAGCAAGCGCTTTCGGCGGTCGACGCGTCCACCGAGGACATCGACAAGCTCACCGCGGAGGCCGCGCGCAGGGTCGAACGCGACACCGAGGCCCTGCTCGCCGAGTGGCCATCGACGGTCGAGCGGTACCAGGCCGAGGTACTGGTGGTGAAGGTCCGCGACAAGGAGTTGCACACCCAGCTCTGGCGCGAGACGTTGTCCGGCAACAAGGTGCCGCGCGTCGCGTTGCCCCGGTTCGACGACCAGGCATCGTTGCTGCGCTTCTTGCGCAAGGAGAACCTGCCCGGCAGCTACCCCTTCACCGCGGGCGTGTTCCCGTTCAAGCGGGAAGGGGAGGACCCGGCCCGCATGTTCGCGGGCGAGGGCGACGCGTTCCGCACCAACCGCCGCTTCAAGCTGCTCTCCGAGGGCAACCCGGCGACCCGGCTCTCGACCGCGTTCGACTCGGTGACCCTCTACGGTCGCGACCCCGACACCCCGCCGGACGTCTACGGCAAGATCGGCACCTCCGGCGTCTCGATCGCCTCCCTGGAGGACATGAAGACGCTCTACAGCGGATTCGACCTTACCTCGCCGACCACGTCGGTGTCGATGACGATCAACGGTCCGGCGCCGACGATCCTCGCCTACTTCCTCAACACCGCGATCGACCAGCGGGTCGACTCGTTCGTGGTGGAGCACAACCGGCGGCCGACGCCCGAGGAGCACACCGAACTCGCCGCGTGGGCGCTGGCGAACGTGCGCGGCACCGTGCAGGCCGACATCCTCAAGGAAGACCAGGGCCAGAACACCTGCATCTTCTCCACTGAGTTCAGCCTGCGGATGATGGCCGACATCCAGGAATGGTTCATCCAGAAGAAGGTCCGCAACTTCTACTCGGTGTCCATTTCCGGCTACCACATCGCCGAGGCCGGGGCGAACCCGATCAGCCAGCTTGCCTTCACCCTCGCCAACGGCTTCACCTACGTCGAGTCGTACCTGGCGCGCGGCATGGACATCGATGACTTCGCGCCGAACCTGTCGTTCTTCTTCTCCAACGGCATGGACGCGGAGTACTCGGTGATCGGCCGGGTCGCGCGCCGCATCTGGGCGGTGGCGATGAAGGAGCGCTACGGCGCGAGTGAGCGGTCGCAGAAGCTGAAGTACCACGTGCAGACCTCCGGGCGCTCGCTGCACGCGCAGGAGATGAACTTCAACGACATCCGCACCACGCTGCAGGCCCTGTGCGCACTGTATGACAACGCGAACTCGTTGCACACCAACGCCTACGACGAGGCGATCACCACGCCGACCGAATCGTCGGTCCGCCGGGCGATGGCCATCCAGCTCATCATCAACAAGGAGTGGGGCCTGTCGATGAACGAGAACCCGCTCCAGGGTTCCTTCGTCATCGACGAGCTGACCGACCTGGTCGAGGAAGCCGTACTCACCGAGTTCGACCGCATCTCCGACCGGGGCGGCGTGCTCGGCGCCATGGAGACCGGCTACCAGCGCGGCCGCATCCAGGACGAGTCGATGCTCTACGAGCAGCGCAAGCACGACGGCACGCTGCCACTGGTCGGGGTGAACACCTTCCTGCCCTCCAAGGGTGAGAAGGACGAGGTGTTCGAGATCGAGCTGGCTCGGGCCACCGAGGACGAGAAGCGCTCGCAGGTCGACCGCACCCTCGCCTACCAGCAGGAGCACCGCACCGAGGCACAGCAGGCGCTGGCCAGGCTCCGCGAGGTCGCGGGCACCGACGGCAACGTGTTCGCGGTGCTGATGGACGCGGCACGGGTGTGCACGCTCGGCCAGATCACCGAGGCGTTCTTCGAGGTCGGCGGCCAGTACCGGCGCAACGTCTGACCGGATAGTTTGAACACGACAGTCTTGATAGCGACAACGGAGTCGATGAAGGAGTGCTTGGGTGAGCGAGATCAGCCGGGTCGGTGTGGTCGGGTCGGGTCTGATGGGCTCGGGCATCGCGGAGGTGTGCGCGCGGGCGGGCCTGGACGTGGTGGTCGCCGAGGTGACCGCGACCGCGCTCGACGCGGGCCGTCGGCGCGTCGAGAAGTCCCTTGAGCGCGGTGTTCGCAGCGAGAAGCTGACCGCGGACGAGCGCGACGCCGCACTGGACCGGATGCGCTTCACCACCGACCTCGGCGAGTTCGCCGACCGGCAGGTGACGATCGAGGCCGTCGCCGAGCTCGAGCAGGTCAAGACCGACGTGTTCACCACCCTGGACAAGGTGGTCGAGGACCCGGCGGCGATCTTCGCCTCGAACACCTCGTCGATCCCGATCATGAAGCTGGGCATGGCGACCTCGCGGCCGCAGCAGGTCATCGGGGTGCACTTCTTCAACCCGGTGCCGGTGCTGAAGCTGGTGGAACTCGTGCCGTCGCTGCTGACCGCGCCGGAGACCCAGGACCGGGCGAAGTCCTTCGTGGAGGGCACGCTGGGCAAGCAGGTGATCCTGTCCCAGGACCGGGCCGGATTCGTGGTCAACGCGCTGCTAGTGCCCTACCTGCTCTCGGCGATCCGCATGATCGAATCGGGTTTCGCCTCAGCCGAGGACATCGACAACGGCATGGTGCTGGGCTGCGCGCACCCCATGGGCCCGCTGCGACTGACCGACCTGATCGGACTGGACACCACCAAGGCGATCGCGGACTCGCTGTACTCGGAGTTCAAGGAGCCGCTGTACTCGGCGCCGCCGTTGCTGCTGCGGATGGTGGATGCCGGGCTGCTCGGCAAGAAGAGCGGCCGCGGCTTCTACCAGTACTGAACGGCGGGACGACGGCCTGATTCTTCACGGAGATTCAGGCCGTCGACTGTTCTGCGCTCGTTCACCGGCGGCTGAAGTCGGCGACGTAGAACCAGCGCGCGGGTGGCTCCAGTTCCGACGGCGGGCGCAGGTCGACGTGGCCCGCGGTGAGACCGGCGGCGACGAAACCGTCCAGCTCCTCGGCGGTGACGGCGAGGGCGATACGCGGCGGATCGTCGTCGGGGTGGGCGGCGAAGCTGATGACCAGGGCCCGACCGCCGGGGGCGACGAACCCGGCGATGGCGCGAATGGCGGTCGCCCGGTCGGGGCCACGCAGCACCTGGATCGTGTACGCCTCGACGACGAGGTCGAAGGCGCCCGTCCACTCGGCGGGCGCGTCGAGGACGTCCGCGACCGTGAAGTCGACGTCCGGGTAGCGCTTCCGAGCGTGGTCGATCGCGGTGGCCGACAGGTCGAACGCGGTCACGTCGTAGCCGAGACCTCGGAGGTGGTTCGCGTCGCGGCCGTAACCGCAGCCGACGACGAGCGCGCGGCCGGTTCCGGGCTCGGAGATACGGTTGGCCAGCCGAGGGTTGACCTCGTCGTGGTCCCACGGCACCGCCGCGGCACCCCGGTCGGCCTCCGCGTAGAGGCGCTCGAACCAGGTGGGGTCGCCCGCCGCGTTCGCGGTGGTCGCGAGGTCGACGGCTCGCTGGTGTTCGGGGGAAGTGGTCACCGTCGCATCGTGCCGCACGGGCGCGCCCGCGTCATCGGGCGATCGGCGGACTCGGTCCGCCGGGTGATCTTAGTCAAACCACTCAGTGAACACCCGAATGGGGTGATGGCCGACCGTTTGGCCACTTTCTCCTGTGAGAACCATGTCACATGGCGCGGCGTACCCGGTGGTAGCGCTTCACAGTTGGCCAGGTGGCAACCATCGCATTGCGCCAACAAGTCGGCGTGCCCGGAGCGAGACTGGCCGGGATCGGGGCCTACCGGCCGGAGACCTCGGTCGACAGCACCGAGATCGCCGCCCGCTTCGGCCGGACCGGGGAGTGGGTGCGTGAGCGCACCGGCATCGTCTCCCGGCGCTTCGCGGCCGAGGGGGAGACCACCGGCGACATGGCGATCGAGGCGGGCGCCCGCGCCCTGTGCGACGCAGGAGTGGCACCGTCCGATGTCGACCTGGTGATCGTGGCGTCGTGCAGTACCGAGGCGTCGCTGTCCGGTCTCGCCGCCACAGTGGCCTCGGGTCTCGGCGCCGAGCGGGCCGCGGGGTTCGACCTCAACGCCGCGTGCGCGGGCTTCTGTTACGCGCTGGCCATCGCGGCCGACGCCATCCGCATGGGATCGGCGCGGAAGGTTCTCGTGGTCGGCACGGAGAAGATGTCCTCCTGGGTCGACAAGGCCGACCTCGGCACGTCGATCATCTTCGGCGACGGCGCGGGCGCGGCCGTGCTGACCGAGGCGGACGAGCCCGGTATCGGGCCGATCGTGTGGGGCAGCGACGGCGCGGCCGCCGGGCTCATCGAAGTACCCGCGGGCGGACTGATGGCCATGCAGGGCCAGACCGTGTTCCGCTGGGCCACCACGGAGATTCACCCGATCGCGCTGCAAGCGTGCGCCAAGGCCGGGGTGCGGCCCGACGAGCTGGCCGCGATCGTCCCGCACCAGGCGAACCTCCGCATCGTCGAGGCGCTGGCCCGCAAGATCGGCGCCCCCGACGCCGTGGTCGCCCGGGACGTCGTCGAGTCGGGGAACACCTCGGCGGCGTCGATCCCGATGGCACTGGACCGGATGATCACCGAGCGGATGGTCAAGCCGGGCGGACTCGCGCTGCTCATCGGTTTCGGCGCGGGCCTCACCTACGCGGCGCAGGTCGTGCGGATGCCGCTCGGCGTGCGACGGACCAACGCACTGTCCACTTACGCCGTCATGAGCGGCGGATGAGGTCCTGGTACCAGTAGTACGAGTCCTTCGGTGTCCGTCGCTGCGTCGCGTAGTCCACATGCACCAGTCCGAACCGCTCCTGATAGCCCGCCGCCCACTCGAAGTTGTCCGTGGCCGACCAGGCGAAGTAGCCGCGCACGTCGACGCCGTCGGCGATCGCCTGGGCAAGCGCGCGCAAGTGGCCGTCGTGGTAGTCGATGCGAGCCTGGTCGGGTACGCGGCCGTCGACCGGGTCGGGATCGTGAAACGAGCAGCCGCTTTCGGTGATGTAGATCGGCGGGAGGTCCGCGCCATAGCGGTCGGCGAACATCACGACGGTCTCCCGCAGCGCGTCCGGGATGATCGGCCAGTCGAAGTCGGTCTTCGGATAACCGGGGATCGGTACGGGCCGATACGGCAGGCCAGGGGGCAGCAGGCCGCCACCGACCCCGGAGGTGTCATCGGCCGTGGCGCTGACCATGATCGGCTGATAGTGGTTGATACCGAAGAAGTCCAGCGGCGTGGAGATCACCGCGAGGTCCGCGACGACCGGCCCGGGCATCGCCACCGCGAGTTCCTCGTGCGGGTAACGCCCGCGCAGAATCGGATCGGCGAACAACCAGTTCATCAGCGTGCCGCACGACTCGGCGGCCGCCAGGTCCGCCTCGGAATCCGACGCGGGCCAGATCGGCGCGTGGTTGCTCGCGATCCCGATGTTCGAGCAGCCCGCGGCGCGCAACGCCTGGACGGCGAGACCGTGGCCGAGCAGTTGGTGGTGGACGGTCGGCAGCGCCCCGAGACCGAGCGTGCGGCCAGGCGCGTGGTGGCCCAGCGCGTAGCCCAACATGCTCACCACGACGGGCTCGTTGAGCGGCATCCACATCCGCACCCGATCGGCGAGCCGCTCACCCACGATCGAGGCGTAGTCGGCGAAGTGCCCGGTGATGTCCCGCCCGGTCCACCCGCCCGCGTCCTCCAACGCCTGCGGGGTGTCCCAGTGGAACAGTGTGGCCGCGGGGGCGATCCCCGCCGCGCACAGCTCGTCGACCAGCCGGTCGTAGAAGTCAAGGCCACGCTGGTTCACCGCGCCCGAGCCGTCGGGCACGATCCTCGGCCACGCGATCGAGAACCGGTAGGCGCCGACGCCGAGGTCGCGCAGCAGTGCGACGTCCTCGGGGTAGCGGTGGTAGTGGTCCGTGGCCACGGCACCGGTCTGAGCGTCGCGGATTCGGCCGGGCTCGGCGGTGAAGGTGTCCCACACCGACCGGCCGCGGCCGTCGGTGTCGACCGCTCCCTCGACCTGGTAGGCCGCGGACGCGGCACCCCACAGGAAACCGTCCGGGAACACGAGGTCCGCCATATGAGGTGCCACCCTTCGCCTGCGCTGTGAGAAATGATCACACAAGTCCGCGGGCGGGGAACTGTCAAGCGGCCTTGAGCTTCCGGGCGATTCGCTCGGGAGTCGGCCAACGGACCTTGGTCGCCCAGCCCAGCTTCGAGAACACCCAGATCAGTCGGGCCGAGATGTCGATCTGTCCACGCTGGACGCCGTGGCGGGCGCAGGTGGGATCGGCGTGGTGGGAGTTGTGCCACGACTCGCCCATGGACACGATGGCCAGCGGCCAGAAGTTGGTCGCCTTGTCGCGACTGGTGAACGGGCGCTCGCCGATCATGTGGCAGATCGAGTTGACCGACCAGGTGATGTGGTGCAGCACCGCGACGCGGACCAGACCGGCCCAGAAGAACGCGGTGAGCGCGCCCCACCAGGACATCGTGATCAGACCGCCTGCCAGCGCGGGCGCGAGCAGCGTCACCACGGTCAGCAGCGGGAACAGCCGCTCGACCCGCGCGATGTCGCGGTCGGCGAGCAGGTCGGGGGCGAAGCGGGCGTGGTTGGTCTTCTCGCGGCCGAACAGCCACCCCATGTGCGCGTGCCAGAAGCCCTTCGCCAACGCCGTGGGGGAGGTGCCGAACAGCCAGGGTGAATGCGGGTCGCCCTCGCGGTCGGCGTAGGCGTGGTGGCGGCGATGGTCGGCGACCCAGCCGATGACCGAGCCCTGCATGGCCATGCTGCCGGTCACCGCGAGCCCGATCCGCAGGGCCCGGTTCGCGGTGAACGCGCCGTGGGTGAAGTACCGGTGAAACCCGACGGTGACGCCGAGACAGGTCAACGCGTAGAAGGCCACGGCGAGACCGACGTCGACCCAGCCGAGGCCCCAGCCCCAGGCGAACGGGACGGCCGCGGCGAGCGCGAGCGCCGGAACGACCGCGAACAGCTTGACCAGGAACAGTTGGGTGGGCGTCTTCTCGCCTGCCAGCATTGGTTCCGGGCCCGCGCGGGGCCCTGCCGGTCGGTCCTGGGTAATCGTCATGGGCTACCTCCAGGTAGCTAGGGGCGTAACTCGTGACGCTGACCTGCTCGCCACGCCGTTGCCCGCGTTGTGGGAACAGCCAAGTGAGTGCTGGCCCGTGCCTTGGCGACGGCGAGGTGAGCCAGCCACGTGCGCGAAAGGCCGGCGCCCCCCTCCGAGGGATGGTTAAGGGGCGCCGGGGCCCGGATTGCCGGTCGCCGTGCGACCGGGAGGTCAGCCCGTACGGGAGATGCCCACGGCTGACAGTGGGAAACGAATCCCACCTGGTTGATGAAGTCGGTCGCGGCGGTGTTCTCCGCGAGCGCGCCGCTGAACACGACACGACCTACCCTCTTTAACGATTCCGGGCCCGGATAGTTCCCCGGTCCTACTTCTCGTGGGTGCTCCGCAGCCGCGTCGCGTATACCGCCGCCTCGGTCCTGCGGTCGAATCCGAGCTTGTGCAGCAGCGTCGAGACGTAGTTCTTGACGGTCTTTTCCGCGAGGTAGAGCTGTCCGGCGATCTGCCGGTTCGTCAGGCCCTCCGCGATGAGATCCAGGATCTTGCGTTCCTGGGGGCTCAGCGAGCTGTAGCGCGGGTCTTCGGCGCGGCCCGCGCGAAGGCGGTCCATCACGGTCGCTGTGACGCCCGCGTCGAGCAGCGAGCCGCCGTCCGCGAGCGTGCGCACCGCGGCGACCAGATCGTTGCCGGTGACCTGCTTGAGCATGTACCCGGCGGCGCCCGCCATGATCGCGCCGAAAAGGGCCTCGTCGTCGGAGAACGACGTCAGCATCAGGCACGCGGGCGGTGGGTTCACCGAGGAACGGATATCGCGGCAGACGCTGATGCCCTCGCCGTCGGGCAGCCGCACGTCGAGGATCGCCACCCGCGGGCGCAACGCGGGTATGCGGGCCAGTGCCTGCGCCGCTGTCGCGCCCTCGCCGACCACATCGATGTCCGGCTCTTCGTCGAGGAGTTGGCGCAGCCCTCGGCGGACGACCTCGTGGTCGTCGAGCACGAACACCGTGATGCTCATCGTCTCTCCCCCGTCGACGAGGTGCCGCAAGGCAGCGGGACCATCCAATCGACCAGGGTGCCGCCCGGGTCGACACCGCCGATCGCGCATGTTCCCTCGTGGCGTTCGGCGCGCTGCACCATGTTCGCCAGGCCGCTGCGCTGGGTGATCCCGTCGGGCAGACCGCGCCCGTCGTCCTGGACCAGCAGGTCGAGCCGGGTGGCGCGGCGGTCGACGGCGACGGTCACCTGGACACCGCAGGCGTCCGCGTGTCTGACCACATTGGACAGCGCTTCGCGCAGGGTGGCGATCAGGTCGAACTGGATCTCGCTCGGGACAACGGAGTCCAGTGGTCCCTCCAGCCGCACGGTCGGCTCGTAGCCCAGCGACATCGTCGCGTCCGAGATCGCGCGCAGGATCTCCCCGCGCAGGCTGTACGGTCCGCTTTCCGGTTCCTGCAGGGAGAAGATGCTGCGCCGGATCTCCCGAATCGTGTGATCGATCTCCAGCACCCAGCCCCGCAGTCGCTCACTCGCCTCCTGGCCGACGACGCGGGTGGCGCCCTGCAAGCCGAGGCCGAGGGCGAACAGACGTTGGATCACCAGGTCGTGCAGATCGCGGGCGATCCGGTCGCGCTCCTCGAACAGCGCGAGGCGCTGACGGTCCTGTTGCGCGCGGGCGAACTCGATGGCCAGCGCGGCGTGTCCGGCGTACCCGGCGATCATGTCGAGGTCGTCGTCGTCGAACGGCTCGGCGTCGCACGCCTTCGCCACGATCAGCACGCCGATCGGGTGCCTGCCGGTGCTCAGCGGGACGAAGACGGCCGGGCCGAACTTCTCCAGCCCGCCCGGCAGCTGACCGAATGTCGTCGCCGAGCGCGTGAAAGTGGCCTCGGCGACGGCCGTGACCATCCGAGGCCGACCGGTGCTGAACACGTCCCCGGTAAGGCTGTCCACGACTGACATCGGCACCCCGGTCAACTCGTGGGCGAGCTTGCCGTCGACGGCGCTGAGCACCAGATGCTCGGCGTTCAACGGGACGGCGAGCACGGAGAGGACCGCGTTGGGGATCTCCCTGGCCCGGCGCACGAGCAGGTCGAACCCGTCGGCCTCTTCGGTGCGCAGCACAGCGGTGACCTCGGTGGTCGCCCGCAGCCACTGCTCGCGGCGGTGGGCCCGGTCGTAGCGGCGCGCGTTGTCGATGGCCACACCCGCCGCCACGGCGAGCGTGGCGAGGTCTTCCCGGTCGTCCCGGGTGAACACGTCCTTCCCGGTCAGGGAGAGATGGCCGAAAAGTCGGCCCGCCACATGGATCGGGATGGCGACTCGACCGTGGCCTTGGAGGTTGGCGGCTTCGTCCTCGCCGACCGCGGTCTCAACCGCATCTCCCGTTGACGTGACTACACACAGCGTGGCGTGCCGGGCACCGACGAGCGCGCGCCCCCTGGCCACGATCCGGTCGAGGACGTCCTCGACCGAGGAGACGTCGGCGGTGACCGCCAGGACGGCGTCGAGCAAGGCTCTGGTGCGGTCGGGGGCGCGCGAGGTCATCGACTCGCTCGCGTGTTCCATACCGCTCACCAGCACGGTGTCCACCGCTTTCGGATCGCTTTCCCACCGTCTCTTCGCCGAGCAGGCCACCCGAAGAGGAGATCGTCCGCCCTGTTCCGATTGATACACCGATCCGGGATTTCGGCCCTATCGAATCCTGAGCGTGCGCTGTACTCGCCTACCGCGCAAGGATGTGGGCGCAACGTCACCGAAAGTCGTTGCCTGGCTACTGTTTTGTCCTGAGATTGGTCACTTCTCGCCACGTCCAAGTGTGGGATGATGGGTCATCGTGAGGTGAGCCACCGCAGCGTCCACCGACCAGGACCACCACGCAGCACCGTGCGCGACCCCGGGGTGACATCGATGCGCCAGAACGCGGTGGGTTTGGCGTCGAGCACACTCACGATCGCCGCCTTCACCACGGCCGGGTGGGTCACGGCCACCGTGCGCCGGACGCCGAGCGGACGCTCGCGCAACCAGCCGCCCACCCGCGCGACCAAGTCCACAACGGACTCGCCGCCATGTGGCGCCGACGCGGGGTCGGTGAGCCAGAGCGCCACCGCATCCGGCTCGTCCGCTGCCACCTCGTCGAGCGACCGCCCACGCCAACGGCCGTAGTCGGCATCGCGCAGCCGATCGTCGCGATCGGCGGAAAGTCCGAGCGCGGCGGCGGTGTGCGCGCATCGGCGCTCTGGCCCGCGCAACACCACGTCCGCGCGCCCCGGATCGGCCAACGGTCGGTCACGCTCGATGCCCTCGTCAGCCGGGAACGCCGCCGCCAGCGTCGCCGCTGTCACGCCGTGGCTGAGCAACGTCAGCGTCAGACTCATGATCGCCCCACGACATCTCCCGGCCGCAGAGCCGTCACACCCTCGGCCCGCCAACTCGTGAGTTCTCCCGCCTCCCATCCCGATGACATATCCCACCTACCGAATGGCCGCGTTGACAGTTCCACCCGCGCTCCCATACTTTGCGCAATCGACCCTGATGGTAGAAGGAAGCCGGTGTGAATCCGGCACGGCCGCGCCACTGTGACCGTCCCGCGCGAGCGGGAACGGGAGTCAGACCTTTCACCGTCGACAACGTTCCACCGACCGGGCCCGCGTGAAGCCCGAGGAGGTTCTCATGGCGTATGCCGTTGCCATTCCCACACCGTTGCCGGTCACCATTCCGGTGCGACAGATCCTGCCGTACGCGATCTTGGCCGGAATCCTGTCCCTGCTGGTGATGTACTTCGTCGGCGCCGAGCAGGGAGCGCTGGCGATCTTCGAGGGCACGACCGTGCACGAACTGGTGCACGACGCTCGTCACCTGCTCGGTTTCCCGTGTCACTGAGCGAAACCAGGTCCGCCCCGGCACCACTCGAGGTCCGATCGCTGCTCGTCTGGGGCCTGCTCGCGGGCTTGGTCGGCGGCGTGCTCGCGTTCGGATTCGCCACCGTGTTCGGTGAACCCTCGGTCGAACGGGCGATCGCGATCGAGGAGTCGGCGGGCGGCCACGACCACGGCGAACACTCGCACGAGCCCGCCGTCGAGGAAGAGTCCTCGGCCGTCAGCCGTGGTTTCCAGGCCACCGGCGGCCTGGGGATCGGCGCGGTCGCCTACGGTCTGGGCCTCGGTGGCCTGTTCGGGTTGGCGTTCGCGTTCGCCTATGGCCGGATCGGTCCGCTGACACCGCGGGCCACCGCACTCGCGTTGGCGGGCATCGGTTACGTGTCGGTTGTCCTGGTTCCTTTCCTGACATATCCGGCGAATCCACCCGCCGTCGGCAAGGCGGAGACCATCGGCGAGCGCACCGCGCTGTACTTCGCCATGATCGTCATCTCGTTGACGCTCGCGGTGGGCGCGGTGATCGCGGTACGCGCGTTAGCGGTCCGTCTCGGCGGCTGGAGCGCGACTGTGACGGCCGCGCTGGGCTACCTGGTCCTGGTGACCGTGATCGCCACGCTGTTGCCCGGATTCCACGAGGTGCCCGAGAGCTTCCCCGGAGACGTGCTCTGGGAGTTCCGAGTGGCCTCACTCGGCACATCCGCTGTGCTGTGGGCGGGAATCGCCGTGGTATTCGCTGTATTGCTGCACCGATCGACCGTGCGTCGAGTCTGATCGTCGGCCGCACGCTCCACTGTGGAG
>JALZNB010000214.1 GCA_030857905.1 Actinomycetota bacterium | reverse complement strand
GTCCGCGACCGTGGCCGAGTCGTAGTCGGCGGGCAGCCTACCGAGGGCGGCGTCCGCCTCGACCCGTCTGCGAATCATGGTGGACACCGCGCCGCGCACCAGGTTCCGCAGCCGGGTGAACCGACTGGTGATCAGGCCGCGCACACTGCCGCGCCCGGCTGTCACCGCCCGCGACCGACGTGCCGACCGCAGTCCGGCGCGACCGCCGATGAGGTAGGCCAACGCGCGCAGTTCCACTCGGCTCCTGCCGAGTCTGCGCTGTACCGCGAAGCCGAGCGCGCGAAGCAGACACAGCACGGTCAGGCGGGGAACGCCCACCAGGAACGAGAACAACGAGCAGTTGACCAAGAACGTCCTGAGCCCGTGCCCCCGATCGAGTGCTCTCTTGTCGGACCCGAGCGCGGGGGACACCGCGTCGACCCGCCGAGAGTCGAGGGACGCGGCCCGCGCGTGCCGCATCCGCGCCGACGGGACGCAGAGAACGACGCGACCCGCCCGGTTCGCGCGCCAGCCGAAGTCGATGTCCTCACCGAACATCGGCAGGTCGCGGTCGAACCCGCCGAGGTGGTCCCAGAGTTCGCGGCGCACCAACATCCCGGCCGACGGCACCGCCAACACCTCGGTGCTCTGCTCGAAGCGGTTGTCCGCGCCCCGGCCCAGCCTGCGCCAGTCCAACTCCGACGGTCCGATCCCGGTCTGCCGGTGACCGGAGGCGTCGGTGGACACCCCGGCTTCGACGACCAGCCTCGGGTCGTCCCAGTCGACGGCGAGCGGGCCGAGCACGCCTGCGGACGGCGAGACCTCGGCCGCGGTCAGGAGGGTGCCCAGACAGTTCGGGTCCGGGGCACAGTCGTCGTGCAGCAGCCAGATCCAGGAGCCCGGGTCGCCCCAGCGCTCGGTGGCGTAGTCGACCGCGGCGTGCACGGCGTGGCTGTAGCCCGCGGTGCTCTCCAGGGTCAGGACACCGTCGATGATCTCCGCCGCGGCCAGCGATCGCGCTGTGTCATCACCCGATCCGGTATCGACCGCGACGATGTGCCGGGGTCGGGGAGTGGCCTGGCGAAGCGCGGCGAGAGCCGAGCCGAGCCACTCGGCCCCGTCGTGGCACACGAGGACGGCGAGGACCGGCGCGGTGCTCAGGACAGGGGCGGCACCGCGGGACCGGGCAGGCACGGACACCTCGCTTCCGACTTCAGGGTGATGGGCGCTCACACCGTACGACGGGAGATCGCGGTGGAGTCGACTGACCAGCAGACCGCCGTGAACGGGCAAATGGTGGTGTGGGTTAACCCATAAGCAGGTATCCAGCGGGTGTGGATCTTCGATCTACTATCCCCATGCGCGTCGTCGACCTCGCCTCCCGCCCCGATCTGCTCGGTGCCGCGCTGAACCTCGGAGACGTCGGTGGCCACTTCCTCTACCAGGGCGCGAGCGGCACCGTGATCACCCCCGAGCGGCTGCTCGAACACTGGGCCGGGTACTTCCTCATCGGAGTCGAGAACGACGTTCCCGTGGCACGCGCGATCTCGTTGCCCCTGGCGTTCCCCACCGAGGACCGGGCCGACCTGCCGGACCGCGGCTGGGATCAGGCGATCCAGTGGGCCGGGTTGGACATCATGGAGGGGCGAACCCCCACCGCACTGTTCGCGGTCGAGGTGGTCGTCGCCGCCCACCTGCGCGGCACGGGCCTGTCAGGGCAGATGCTGCGGGCGCTCAAAACGCGTGCCACCGAGGACGACCTGTCCCGACTGATCGTCGCGGTGCGGCCGATCGACAAGGAGGATGAACCGGACGTGCCGATGACCGAGTACGCACCCCGCCGCCGCGGCGATGGGCTGCTCGCCGATCGCTGGATGCGCACGCACGAACGACTCGGTGCGCGAATGATCCAGATCTGCCCGCTGGCGGTGACGATCACCGGCTCGCTCACCGACTGGCACGACTGGACCGGGGTGACGCTCGCCGACGGCGAGAACCGCGTCCCCGGCGGCATCGCACCCGTCTACGCCTCGGTCAAACACGACTACGGCGTGTATGTCGAGGCGAACGTCTGGTTCGAGCACCCGCTGTGGTGACCGTGGCCCGCACGTCGCGGTGCGTTGGTGATGGCGAGGGGAAGCGTCGGGCCGGACCCACTCGTGAGTGCGGCCCCGCCCAACGCTTTCCCTACACCACTCGCTTCTTGAGCTTCCGGCGCTCCCGTTCGGACAGGCCACCCCAGATGCCGAAGCGTTCGTCATGAGCCAGGGCGTACTCAAGGCACTCCGATCGCACCTCACACCCCAGGCAGATGCGCTTGGCCTCTCTGGTGGAACCGCCCTTCTCCGGAAAGAACGCCTCCGGGTCGGTCTGCGCGCACAAGGCGCGCTCCTGCCACTCTTGTTCTTCGGTCTCATCGAGAAATCCGACGAGTACGCCCAACTCTCGCGTTGGGTGCTCGCCCCACTCCACGACACGACCCCCGTCATTGCTTCCCTGCATATCGCCCGCCTCCTCGCCTTCCGCACTCCCCGGCTGGCGGATGCCTTAGGCCATCCCCGTGGCGAATGACATCGATGTGATTACACCCGTGTCATGGCGGCGGGTCAAGCTATGACCCCAGGTGGGTGATGCGCTATGCGCTCGGTGTACCCAGTCGTGTACTAGCGGCGATAGTGGACCGCCTGGGCGAGCATCCGGAGAAGATTGCCACACTGGTGTGGTGCAGAGATCAGCGGTTCGACCATCGCCCATCTTCTTCGGCCTGCTGGCGCTCACCGTCGGCGGCGCACTGCTGACCCTGGTCGAGGGGGAGACCGCGGCCAACGCCGGGGTTTTCCTGTTGGTACTCGGCGGTTGGGCGGTGTCGCTGTGCCTGCACGAGTTCGGCCACGCCATCGTCGCGTTCCGAGGCGGCGACCGGGAAGTGCTGCTCAAGGGCTACCTCACCCTCGATCCGCGCCGCTACACCGACCCGGTGCTGAGCCTGGTGTTGCCGTTGCTGTTCCTTGCCATCGGCGGCATCCCACTGCCCGGCGGCGCGGTGTGGATCAATCACCACGCACTGCGTTCCCGAGCGGTGGACTCGGCGGTGTCGCTGGCCGGGCCGTTCTCGAACCTGGTGATCGGCATCCTGCTCACCATCTCGGTCGCGGTGTTCGAACCGGCGCCGATGCTCGGCGCGGGCCTGTCATTCCTGGCGTTGTTGCAGCTCGCGGCGTTCGTGCTGAACATGCTGCCGGTGCCCGGCCTGGACGGATGGGGCGCCATCGAGCCGTACCTCTCCTACGAGGCACGCAACTTCGGCGCGAAGGCGCGGCCGTGGGCGCCGCTGATCCTGTTCGCGGCGCTGATCGGCATTCCTGGGGTGAGCACGGTGTTCTGGAACGTGGTCACCGCCCTGTTCGGAGCGGTCGGCGGCAACGAGTTGCTGTCCTATCTGGGACAGGACGCGTTCTTCTTCTGGCGGTGACCTGACTGAGGTTCACCCGGACGTGCAAGGATCGCGCACCGTGAAGGTTGTCGTAATTGTCGGCGGGGTCGGCGGAGCCAAGTTCCTCCTAGGCGTGAAGAAGACTCTCGGGCTACCCCCCGTCGGGCCCGCGCCGGACGAGTCTCCGCACCAGATCACCGCGGTGGTGAACACCGGGGACGACATCTGGCTGCACGGCCTGCGGATCAGCCCCGACCTGGACACGTGCATGTACACCCTCGGCGGTGGCATCGACACCGAGCGGGGCTGGGGCCGCACCGACGAGAGCTGGTCGGTCAAGCAGGAGTTGGCCGCCTACGGCGCCGACCCGGACTGGTTCGGTCTCGGCGACAAGGACATCGCCACCCACCTGGTGCGCACCAGGATGATGCGCGCGGGCTACGACCTCTCCGACATCACCGCCGCGTTGTGCGACCGCTGGAAGCCCGGCGTGCGGCTGCTGCCGATGACCGACGACCGGGTCGAGACCCATGTGGTCATCGATGAGCCCGGATCGGGTGAACGCAAGGCTGTGCACTTCCAGGAATGGTGGGTGCGCTACCGCGCGGAACCGAAGGCGCAGTCGATCGTGCCGGTCGGCGCCGACGAGGCCGAAGCGGGGCCAGGTGTGGTGGAAGCCATAGCCGAGGCTGACATCGTGCTGCTGGCCCCGTCGAACCCGGTTGTGAGTATCGGCACTGTTCTCGCGGTTCCCGGCGTCCGCGCGGCGCTGCGCAAGACCGAGGCGTCGATCGTGGGCATCTCGCCGATCATCGACAACAAGCCAGTGCGCGGGATGGCTGACGCGTGCCTGACCGCGATCGGGTTGGAGACCTCGGCGCAGGCCGTCGGGCGGCACTACGGCTCGCGCGCGTGCTCGGACAACGGCATCCTCGACGGATGGCTGGTGCACACCGGCGACACCGCCGACGTGCCCAGTGTCGCGGTGCGCGCCGTCCCGCTGTTCATGTCCGATGTGGACGCGACGGCCGCGATGGCGAAGGCGGCGTTCGACCTCGGCGGGGTCGATCTTGACTGAACACGCGGCGCGGGACCGGGTCGAGATCCTGCCGGTGCCCGGATTGCCCGAGTTCCGCCCCGGCGACGACCTCACCGGCGCGATCGCCGACGCGGCCGGGTGGCTGCGTTCGGGCGACGTGGTGGTGGTCACCAGCAAGGTCGTGTCCAAAGTAGAGGGCCGGTTGGTGCCGGTGCCGACCGATCCCGAGGCCCGCGACGAAGCTCGGCGCGCGCTGGTCGTGCAGGAGTCGGTGCGAGTCATCGCGCGCCGGGTGCGAACGTTGATCACGGTGAACCGACACGGCCTCGTGCAGGCCGCCGCCGGGGTCGACGCGTCGAACGTGGCCACCGACGAGATCGCGTTGCTGCCCCTCGACCCGGACGCCTCGGCCGCCGCACTGCGCGCGGGCCTGCGCGAACGGCTCGGCGTCGAGGTGGCCGTGATCATCACCGACACCATGGGCCGGGCCTGGCGGATGGGCCAGACCGACGCGGCGATCGGCAGTTCCGGGCTCACCGTGCTGCACTCCTACGCCGGT
>JALZNB010000231.1 GCA_030857905.1 Actinomycetota bacterium | reverse complement strand
CCCCCCCCCCGCCGGTCAACCGATCGAGGTCCAGCCCTCGGTCAGCCGCTTCTTGAGGTCGTCGAGGCTGATCGAGTTCGCGAAGTACTGTTGCAGCGCGGGAGTCGCGTACTGGTCCTTCCACTGTGGATAGTTCGCCGCCTGCTGGAACGGCGCGCCCTTGAGGTTCACCCCGGACTTCAGAATCGGTTCCCACACCGGGATGTCGGTGGTCTGCTCGGCGACCTTGTCCCTGGCGGGGGCCGACGCCGGGATCAGCCAGTCGCCCCGCGCGAGCTTCGCCTGGTTCTCCGCACCCATGAAGAAGTCGATGAACTTCGCCGCCCGCTCTGGGGCCTTGCTCCGCGCCGAAACCGACATGGTCTGCGGGTTGGCCGCCTGTGCCGAGCCTGCCGACCCCGCGAGTGGAGGCAGGACCGTCCACTTGAAACCGGCGGGCGCGGACTCGGTGATCTGCTGGGCGAGGAAGTTGCCGCCGACGTACATCGCGTACTTGCCGCCGAGGAACCCGGGCAGTACGTCGGTGCCGGACTGCGTGACCGACACCGGATCGAGCGACTTGTCGTCGTAGACCATCGCGTGAATCCGCTCGGGCACCGCGACCTCGTTGCTGCCGACGTTGATCGTGGCCTTGCCGTCGTCGGCCACGTCGAAGAACGTGCCGTCGAAACCGACTGCCGTGTTCATGATCGCGGCTGTCGGCTGCTTGAGACCCCAGCCGACACCGAACTTGCCGCCGGAGGTGAGCTGCTTGGCGCTCGCCCGCAAGTCGTCCCAGCCGAGTTCGTCACCAGTGGGCACGGGGACGCCCGCTGCCGCGAACGCGTCGGTGTTGGCGAACGCTACGTAGGTCTGGATGAGTGTGGGTGCCGCGACGATCTTGCCGTCGGGGGTCGTCACGGTTTTCCACACGTCATCGCTGACAGCGTTTTTGGTGTCCTGGCTCAGGTACTGGCCGATGTCGGCGAGGTAGCCCTGGCTGGCGAACCCCATGATGTCGCTCGACTCGTCATGAATGATGTCGGGCGCCGTGTCACCCTGGAACTGCGTCACGAGCTGGTCGTGGACGCTGTCCCAACTGCCCTGGGTGAGCTTGATCTGGATGTTGGGGTTGTCGGCGTTCCAACGGTCGACGATCTCCTTCGTCGCCGCCACCGTGGAGTCCTGGTAGGCGAGACTCTGGAAAGTCAACGTGACCGGGCCGTCCGAGGAGGCGCCCGACTCGGACTGTCCTCCGCTGAAGGCGCAGCCGCCCACCAGCACGACTACGGCTGCGGCGCTGATGCCGAGTAACGCCTGTCGTTTCACGGTTGTCTCCTTGTTCGGTGGTCAGGTCAGCCCTTCACCGCGCCGCTCATCAGCCCTGAGGTGAGTCGGCGTTGGATGAAGAGGAAGAACACGAGGCTGGGAATGGTCGCCAGGAGCGACGCGGCCGCGAGCTGACCCAACTGGACCTGGCCCTCGGCGCCCACGAAACGGGCGAGGCTCAACGGCAGGGTCCGCAGGTTGGGGTCCTGGATGAGCACCAGAGCGAAGAAGAACTCGTTCCACGACGAGATGAAGGTGAACAGGCTCGTGGCCACCAGTCCGGGCGCCAGCAACGGAAGCACGATCGAACGCAGCACGCGCAACTGCGACGCGCCGTCCATCGCGCCCGCTTCCTCCAGCTCGACGGGCACACTCGCGACGTAGCCCCGCAGCATCCACAGCGCGAACGGCAGAGACCAGACCGTGTAGATCAGCACCAGGCCGAGGGGATCGTTGACGAGCCCGATCTGCTTCAGCACCAGGAAGACGGGGATCACGACGAGGATGAACGGGAACACCTGGCTGAGCAGAATCCAGACGGTCGCGGCTCCGCGCAGCTTCGTGCGAAACCGTGCCAGCGCGTAGGCCGCGGGCAGCGAGATCAGTGTGACGATCACGGTCGTCAGCGTCGCGACGTAGAGACTGTTGCCCGCGGCCCGCACGAGGTCGGCCTTCTCGATGGCGGCTGTGAAGTTGTCCCAGTTCAGGGTTTTGGGAAGGAACGACGGGTTCGGCGACTGTAGTTCCCGCGGAGTCTTGACGGCCGTCGTGAGCAGGAAGAGCAGCGGGAACCCGAGGAACACGACATAGGCGGTGAGCGCGAGGTACTGCAACGGCCTGCCGATCCCGCGGTTTCGCCGGGTGGCGGGAGCGCTGCGGGGCGGGTTGGGGGCGAGTGTCCGCGTCACTGGTGTCGGCTCCTTGCCTGGCCCCGCAGATAGAAGAACAGGAACGCGGCGATCACGACGACCATGACGTTGCCCAGTGCGGCCGCGTAGCCGAAGTTGCCGTAGCGGAACGCCTCGTTGTAGGCGAACAGCATGGGCAGCATCGTCTGGCCGCCCGGGCCGCCCGCTGTGAGCACATAGACCAGGGCGAACGAGTTGAAGTTCCAGATCAGGTCGAGTGAGGTGATGGCGACGATCACCGGGCGCAGCGCGGGCAACGTGACGTGCCAGAACCGCTGCCACATACCGGCGCCGTCGATCGAGGCCGCCTCGTGCAGGTCCGCCGAGACGCCCTGGAGTCCGGCGAGCAACGTGATGGTCGTCTGTGGCATGCCCGCCCAGACGCCGACCACGATCACCGCGGGCAGCGCGGTCGAGAAGTCGCCGAGCCAGTTGATGTCACCCGGGAGTCCGAGGGAGCGCAGTGTGCCGTTGATCGGCCCGTAGGTCGGGTTCAACATCATCTTCCACATGATCGCGATGATCACCGGCGGCATCGCCCACGGCACCAGCGCGAGCGTGCGGGCGAGCCAGCGCAGCCGCAGGTCCAGGTTGAGCAGCAGCGCCAGGCCCAGCGAGGCGAGGAACTGCAGGAGCGTCACGCCGAACGCCCAGATCAGTCCGATGCGGAACGAACTCCAGAACAGGTCGTTCTCGAGTAGACGGGTGTAGTTGTCGACGCCGTTGAAGGTGGCGGTCTGGTTCAGCCCGGCGCGCGCGTCGGTGAATCCGAGCAGGATTCCCTGTACGAGCGGGTAGACGCTGACGAGCACGACCGGAATGAGCGCCGGGAGCACAAGCAGCCAGGCGTCGCGACCACCTCCGCCGAAGCCCCGGTGCCGCCCGCGGCGCGGCGCGACGGTCGCGGTCACGGGCCTGCCCCCTCGACATCGGTCGCAGAGGAGGCCCGCACGGTGAGCGACGGCTCGATGACGACCTGCCGGACAGGCGCCTGCGGTTTGGCGAGGCGCCGCAACAGAAGCTTCGCGGCGACCTTCGCCCGCTTCGTGGCCCCGAGGTCGACGCTGGTGATCGCGGGGTTCGCCAGGTCGGCGAGGTCGGTGTCGTCCATGCCGACGATCGCCACGTCGTCCGGCACCCGAAGACCACGCTGACCGGCCACCTTCACCGCGGCGATCGCGAGCAGGTCGTTGGCGCAGACGATCGCGTCCGGCGTGCATTGATCGAGTAGTCGCGCCGCCGACTTGAGGCCAGCCTTGTACGTGAAGTCCTTCGCGCTGACCTGGGCGTCCGCGTTGAGATGGCGACCGAGGGCGGTCAGTGCCTTGAGGTAGCCGTCGAGCCGCGCCGCACCCGGCACCGTGTCGACCGGCCCGTTCACGAACGCGATCCGCTCCCGCCCCTGCGCCACGAGGTGATCGACGGCGAGCGCCATGCCCGCGACCGAATCCGCCCGGACGTTGTCCAGCTCGACGCCGGGCGGGAGCGACCCGATGATCACGATGGGGAAGCGACTGGCTCTGAGCTGGGCCCCCAACTCCTCGGGTACCCGCAGCGGGCTCAGGATCAGTCCGTCGGCGAAGCCCCGGTTGAGGCTCACGAGCAGATCGATCTGATCGCGCGGGTCGGAGCCGGTGGAGGAGAGCACGAGGCGGTATCCGGCCTTGGTCACGACGCGGGAGATCTCGCGCATCATGCCGACGTAGACCGGGTTTCCGACGTCGGCGACGGCGAGGGCGATCTGCTCGGTGCGCCCGACCTTGAGGGAGCGTGCCGTGGCGTCGGGCACGTAACCGAGTTCGTCGGCGGCGGCGCGGACCCGCTCGGTCACCCGCTGCGAGGCGGGCAGGCCGTTCAACACCCGCGAGACGGACGCGATGGAGACCCCGGCCCGCTCGGCTACGAGCACGAGCGTCGACTTCTTGCCCTGAGCCATGGATTCCCCCTCGTCATCGGAAGGTTGCCCCGCGTGCTGTAAACGTTTACAAGGACGTTCGCGGCGGGACTGTACGTCGCGTCTGGGGGCCCGCGCAACCCAATCCAGCGATGCGCGACGATCTCGATCGACGGCGGCATACCGCCGGACTTCCGGCGACTCGCGCGAGCGGCGACCGACCGAAATTCCACTATGGACAGTGGTTCGTGTGAGGCGCTCGACGGGCGTTGGTAGCCGTAGGGTATTAGTTCGTCGTGTTCGCCACCTATTTGCTCCCGGTCACGACAGCGCTGTCCGTGTTCCCGATCCTCGTGCTGTTCGTGATGTTGCCCGTCGCGGTCGTCAGCTATCGTCGCCGCGGCCGGGCAGGCGGGTGGACGACGCTGGTCTTCTACTGCTTCCTGTTCTACCTGCTGGCCGCGTTGACGCAGACGGTGATCCCGCTGCCGAGCAACCCCGAGGCCTACTGTTCGGGGTCCTACGCCAGCAGCCCGCAGCTCCGGCCGTTCTACTTCATCGAGGTCGTCGAACAGCGGGCCCGGGGCCGGTGGACGCCCGGCGCGATGCTGCGCAACCCCGCACTGTGGAGCACGGCGCTCAACGTGGTCGTGCTCCTCCCGCTCGGCTTCTTCGTGCGGTACATGGCGGGCGTCCGACTGTTCGCGGCCATCGCCGTGGGATTCGGTACGTCACTGTTGTTCGAACTGACCCAGTTGACCGGGCTGTGGTTCATCTACCCGTGCGCATACCGCCTGTTCAGCGTCGACGACCTGATCCTCAACACGGCGGGCGCCGTGCTCGGCTGGCTCATCGCCGGGCCCTTGATCAGGTTGCTGCCCACGTTGGAACCGGAACGGGAACGACGCCGCTACGCCACCAAGGTGACAGCGAGCCGCAGGTTGTTCGCCCTCGTGACCGACGGCATCGGGTTCGGTGTTCTCGCCGGTCTCGTCCTCGGTCTGATCGTCCTGTTCGGCGGCACGACAGCCGGACCGACGCCGATCATCACCGTTCTCGCCGTCGTATGGTTCGTGCTCATCCCTACGTTCACCGGCTCCACAGTCGGCAAGCGGGCGATGCTGCTGCGGGTGGAGCGCACGAACGGCCGTCGAGCCGGACCGGTGTCCCTGCTGGTGCGAAACGGTGTCCTGCTGTCACCACTGTGGTTGATCTGGCTAGGGCTGTCCGTCGACACTTGGGACGTCCTCGCCCGCCCCCACCAACTCCTGATCCCGGTCGGCATGCTGCTGTCGCTGTTCGTCGTCGGGATCTGGACTCCGCTCGCGGTCTTCTTCGGAGACGAACGGGCACCCTACGAACGCATCTCCCGCACGACCAACGTGGCGATCGTCAAACCGACGACACCGAGTGCGGCGGGGGAGCCGGCTACGCAGGAGTTGGCGACCTGATCATCCACTGGACGAGTACGTGGTCGTGCTCGCCTTGAACAGCGAACACTGAGCGGCGCTGCCGCGCTTGCCCGCGGGCGGGCGACTGGTCGGTGACCAGGGCCTCGGTGACGGCGTCGAGCTGGGCGTCCGCGGTGTCTCGGCCCGGATCGGTGTCCCCGATGAATTCCGCTTACCGCGTGCTGGGGAAGGTCACGGTGAGCTGTCCGTCGGCGTTGATCGCCACTCGGACTTGCAGGCTGAAGAGCTTGGTGTTGCCGTCGTCATCCCCGGTGAGGGCGAACAGGCCGCTACGGGCGGTGTAGTTCACCGAGGTCCGTTCCTCCCGCTTGTCGTACTCGACCCGGCCGATGAACACGTGCGACGAGGGTGGCCGCACCAGCCTCGGCGCCTGTTCCGCATAGGGGTACAGCTCGGCGGGGCATCCGCTGGGAAGGTTGGGCAGCGCGGCGAAGCACGCGTTCACCTGGTTGGTCATCTGCCGGTCCAGCTCGGTCTTCAACTCCTTCGTCAGCTCGTAGTGAATCAACGTCTTGGCCGATTTGTTCTCGTACCCGGGCACGGCGACCAGTGTGGTCGGCTTGGCCTGCGCGTACCGCGACTTCACCCCGGTCAGCTCGTAGGCCGCGGGGTAGACGAAGAACCGTCGTTCCGGCCAACCGTCCGACGCGTACCCGCCGACCGGGAACACCGTGTCACCGACCGGAGTCCGGTCGAGAGCGGGGATCAGACTCTGCGCGCCCGCCGGAACGAGCAGCGGGTCCATCACCCGCCATTCGTCGAGCAGGCCCGCGGTGGAACCTACGCGCTCGACCCGCAGTTCGGCTCGTCCTTGCTGGTCGGCGACGGTGTAGGTGATCTGAACGGGCACCACGTCGGCGTCGAGGTCAACGCCATAGGCCAGTCTGACGTCGTCAACGACGATCCGCTGGGTCGCGGCGCCCAATACCTTGTCGGTGAGCAGATCCAGGTCGACGTCCTCGGCGAAGCCGCTCGGGTCGACCATGGCGTTCGCCGTGGTCGCGTCACCCCGGGCGATGGCGTCGAGGTATTCGCGCACCGGTTCCAGCGGGGCGTCCTTGTTGTGGCGGGTGACCATGGTCCCGCCGACGCTCCAGCCCGCCAGCGCCACGACCACCAGCGAGAGGATCAGCCAGGAACGCCTTCGCTTCGCGGTCGCCTGTTCGTTGTCCACGCCGGTCCGACGAGTTGACCGGGCGAGTGGTTCCCGGCAGTCGCCGTGATCGGTGCTGGACCCCCGGCTGGTGCTGGCGTGCCTGCCGAGTCCGAAACTACGGCAAGTACCGCAAGCTGTTTCGCGCAACGGCAGTGAGCTGCGAAGCAAGGTTTCGGACGGTGTGTCAACTGGTGGACAGTCGTGTCCGGGTCGTTCGATGCCGTCCTGTCAGCTGCGGACATAGTGCCGACAAAGGAGTCAACAACGCGCTTTTCTCTGCGAAAGATCGCGTCCTTTGGCGGGCACGGTTACCGGTTGCCGGAGGCGCTGACGGCCGAGAGCCTGCCGCGTCCTTCGGTCGCCGCCCCGACGCCTGAGGTGAGTGTCATCCTCCAGGGCTCGGTCGACGTGGTCGACGGCGGTGCGTTCGGGTGTCGACTCGCGAATTCAGGCCGGGTTATGTCGGTCGGCGTTCGCGAATGCTGGCCCCGGTCAGATCGGCCTGTTCGAGGCGTCGACTCCGCCGTATCGCTCGACAGCGGCGGAATGTTCGCCACCCGGGACCGCTTTCGTTGGCCCCTTGATAATTAACCACATACGGTCGTACTTCGTGGCTTGTCGAAGAGTGAGGACCTCGGATCGCCTCAGTGCAATGCTCATCGCTGCCGTGATTACGCTGAGTAGTGGTTTTTGTCGAGACGTCTCCGGTGAGAAGATCGACACGACGGCGACGTCGTTCCCGAACTCCTGACGGCAAGACCGAATGCCAGGATGGAATACACCTGATCGGCGCAACGCGCTGCCGCCATGGGTTGCAACCTTCTCACCGGCGTACATTTCGTTAACGATCACCCGATGTCCGATTTTACCTGTTCAAGCGTCGCTCGGCCGGATGGGATCAGCCCTGCTGAGCGCCGTGGGAGCGCGGTGTCTTGTGTAACGGATCGCGGATCGTGTGAGATGTTGACGAGGAATCGGCCGCCCAGCGGACGATCTCCCCCGGTGCGTGAACAGGCAGTGTTCACGGGCCGTCAATCGCGTCCGAGCCGCGTTTCGACCAGGAGACAGTCCACATGCAAACGTCCCCGAAAGAACGCACGTTTAGT
This sequence comes from Actinomycetota bacterium, assembly GCA_030857905.1. Lineage (GTDB taxonomy): Bacteria > Actinomycetota > Actinomycetes > Mycobacteriales > Pseudonocardiaceae > Actinokineospora. Next base: position 9,281 of record JALZNB010000231.1, on the reverse strand, counting down.
ACATCGATGGTTACCACGTCGACTCAGAATAGCCTCCTCTTCGCACCGAGTGACACCCCACCCGGGTCGTGGCCCCTGTTGGCCAAGCAGTTGTTCAACGAGCGATTACTGGCCCAGGACATCCTCTTCCCCTGCGTATTCGGGGTGGATGCGGTGCGCAAGGCGACACTGCGCTATGCCTTCATTCCCAATGGCGACGAGCGGGTGGGCGCGCTGGCCACCGCGCTGCACCAGTTCACCGACATCGCCGAGAGCCTCGGCAAGCGCACCTCGCTGGTGTGCTTCTTCGAGCTCGACCCCAGGCTGGACTCGCTGGAGAAGCACCGCGAGCACTTCTGGTGGCTGTTGCGCGAGGTGTTGGCCGACGACGCCGCGCCGTGGCCCGAGGGCATCTCCCCGGACTTCGACGACCCCACCTGGGAGTACTCGTTCAACTCGACGCCGATGTTCGTCGTGGCGAACACGCCGTATCATGCGCAGCGGCGTAGTAGGTACTTCGAGTACTTCGCGGTCACCTTCCAGCCCAGGTTCGTCTTCGACGATCTCAAAGCGGGCACCGCCACCGGTGACAACGCGCGCAAGGTGATCAGGGACCGGCTCGCCAAGTACGACGACGTGGAGCAGACCCCGCTGCTGGGCAGCTTCGGCGAGCAGGGCAACAAGGAGTGGCAGCAGTACTTCCTCGGTGACACCAACGAGCCGATCGACCCGAACGCCCGCTGCCCGATCGCCCACGACTGACCGCCCCGCCACCACGAGACCACGAAGGACGAGTGACATGGGACCGACCATCACCCTTGAGCCGGACGCGTCGCTCAGCGACCGGATCGCCACGTTCCTGCCGAAGCAGGGCAGCTTCGAGGTGCAGCACGACCAGCCGGGCAAGACGCACAACTGGCACCGCCACAGTGTCGACGAGACGCTTTTCATCGTCGAGGGCGTGCTCAACGTGTTCTGGCAGGAGGACGGCGAGGTTCGCGAAAGCGCGTGTGGGGTGAACTCTCGCCTCGACCTGCCCGCGAACACCGTGCACGGGTCCACCGCGGGTGAGTCCGGTTGCGTGTACCTGATCGTCCCGGCCGACGGCGCCACCGCGGCGACCACGTTCCTGTCCGTCGAGGAGTTCCCTTCCCGATGACGAAGAAGCGTCTTGTGTTGGTCGGCAGTGGCGCGGCGGCGTTCCGCGAGTACGCCATGCGGGCCATCGCCGCTCGGGCCGAGATCATCCTTGTCGCCGACAAGGCTCCCGGTTGGGAATTGGACTACTGCGTGGACTCCGTCGTGGTCGACCTCGGCGACCACGACGCCGTGTCCGAGGCCGTGCGCGCCATCGCGATGGACGGCATCCTCACCTACGACGAACGCTACGTCGAGCTGACCGCGCGGCTGACCGAGGAACTGGGCTTGCGCGGGCCGACGGTGGCCGCGGTGCGCAAGGTGAAGGACAAGAGCGCTTTCCGCGCGCTGCAACAGGAAGCGGGTCTGGCGCCGCTGCGTTTCGGGGTCGCGGACACGGTGGAGCAGGCCCGTGAGGTGGTGGCCGAGGTCGGCCTGCCCGCCGTGTTCAAGCCCCGCGCGCTCGGCGGCAGCGCGGGCGTCGCGATGGTCACCACGGTCGAGGAGATCGAGGCGGCGTTCGAGGTCGCCACCTCGGCGCGGGTGGGCACCATCCGCTCCCGTTACGACGGCGTGCTGATCGAGGAGTACGTGGACGGGCCGGAGATCAGCGTCGACTCGGTCACCGTCGGCGGTGTCACCACGCCGCTGGTGGTCGCGGAGAAGCAGACCGGTCTCGACCCGTACTTCGAGGAGATCGGTCACGTCGTGCCCGCGCCGGATCACCTGGCGCCGCCGTCGGTGTACGACCTGGTTCGGGACGCGCACGCGTTGGCCGGGCTGGACGACGTCGTCACCCACACCGAGATCCGGCTCGGCAGTAACGGGCCGCGGATCATCGAGCTGAACGCCCGCCTCGGCGGTGACCTGATCCCGTATCTCGGTCTGCTCGCGCACGGCGTCGACCTGGCCTCCGCCGCCGCGGACATCGCGCTGGGCGTCACACCCGACATCGAGCACGGCGACAATGGCGCGGCGGCGGTGCGCTTCCGCTACCCGTCGACCGACATCGTGCTGCGCTCGATCAGCCTGCCCGGCGATCACCCCGGCCTGGACACCTACGCGCCGCTGCGGGCCGAGGGCGCGCGCCTTCTGCTGCCGCCGCGCGGGTTCATGTCCCGGCTGGCCGCGGTCGTGGTGACCGGCGCCGACCGGGAGGAGTGCCTCGCCGCGGCGAACCGGATCACCGATCAGATCGTGGTCGACGCCGACGAGCTGCATCCTGCTGGAAAGATCTGATGGCCGAGACCGCCACCGCGGCCAAACCGAAACCCCGGGTCGTCCTCAAGGTCATTCTCGGTGCTCCGGCCCCGGTCTGGATTCTCATCGTCGGGGTGTTCGTCAACCGGGTCGGCGCGTTCTTCTCCACCTTCGCCACCCTGTTCCTCTCCGATCGCGGCTTCACCAGCGGCGCGTTGCCGCTGGTGCTGGTCGGGATCGGCGCGGCGGGCATGACCGGGTCGCTGTTCGGCGGCTGGTTGGCCGACCGGGTCGGGCACCGCGCGTCGCTGGTCGCCTCGATGTTCAGCTCGTCGATCGCGCTCGTGCTGCTGGCGGTCGCCCCGACGATGGCGCTGGTCGCCGTCGCGGTGTGTCTGGTCGGTTTCTGTACCCAGTCCTACATCCCGGCGGCCTCGGCGCTGCTGGTGCACAACAGCGACCCCGTCGACCGGGTGCCGATCTTCGCGTTCTTCCGGCTGGCGCTCAACCTCGGTGCCGCGATCGGGCCGCTGGTCGCCGGACTGCTCGCCACCCGCTCGTACACGCTGCTGTTCCTGGTCAACGCGATGACGTGCGCGTTGTGCGGACTGGTGATCCTGATCGGGCTGCGGGGTCGGGTGCCCAAGGTGCCCAAGCCCGCGGTGGCCGAAGCCGAAGCCGACCCCGCGGTGGCCCCGCGTGGGCACCGAGGCGTGATGGTCCTGTGCGCGTTGCTGTTCGTGGTGGCGATGATCTACGCCCAGTACCTGTCGACGGTGCCGTTGCAGCTCAAGGATGGCGGCAACCCGGCCAGCTTCTACGGGTTCCTGTTGGCGCTCAACGGTTTTCTGGTGATCATCGGGGAACTGCCGATCAGCTCGGTCACCCGGCGGCTGCATTGGCGGATTCCGCTGGTGGCCGGGGTGGCCATCATGTCGGCCGGGCTGGTCATGGCCGGGTTCGGCCAGGCCGCGGCCATCGTGATCCCCGCATTCGTGCTGTTCACCATCGGCGAGATGATCTTCGCGCCGGTGGCCAACGCGGCCGTCGCCGAGCTGTCACCGCCCGGCGCCACCGCCCGGTATCAGGGCTTGCTGGGCACCGCGCAGAGCCTGGGCTTCTCGCTCGGCCCGGCGATCGGCACCGCCGTCTACGTGGCGAGCCCCGCCGGGGTCTGGTGGGGCATCGCCGGTGCCGCCGTCGTGTCCTGCGCGGGCATTTACCTGGTATGGAGGGTGTGGAAATGACGACACTGGCGAATCGGCCCGTGGTCCTGGTGATGCGCGTCGGGCTGCAGATCCGGTACGACCATGTCGAGACGATGTTCCGGTTGGGCCTGGAGATCCACCTGCTCACCGAGGACAAGAACGCGCGGGACGACCCCCGGTACGCGAGTGTGCGGCTGCTCCCCGGCGGGCTGAACGTCGCGGCGGTGGTCGAGGAGATCCGCCTCGAACTGGCGTCGAGCGGGGCCGCGTTCGCGATGACGTTCAACGAGACCGACATCGAGTCGGTCGGTGCGGCCAACGCGGCGCACGGGGTTGCCTGGAGCAGGCCGCTGGCCGACGAGATCGCCCGCGACAAGACGTTGCAACGCGCGCACCTGGCGCGCAACGGGTTGCCGTCGCCCGCTTTCATCGAGGTCGGCGACCGTCAGGTGGACCAGGAGGAGGTCGCGCGACTGGGCCTGCCGTGCATCGTGAAGCCGAGTCGCGGCGCCAGCAGCACCCACGTCGAACTGGTGGACGACCCGGCCAGGATTCCGGTGGTGCTCGACGGGATCGCGGAACTCGCCCGTTCCGGCAGCCGCAACTACTACGACTCGGTGCCCGAGCACTGGGCGCTGATCGAGGAGTACCTGCCGGGCAAGGAGATCACCTGCGACGGCGTCGTCGTCGACGGCCGGTTCCACCTCGGCGGGGTGAACACCAAGGTCCTGCCGAATCCGCCGTGGTTCGAGGAAGACCTCTACGTCCTTCCGCACGGCGACCCTGCCGTGGAGGAGACCATCGCGGCCACGATGTCGGATCTGGCCCGGTCACTGGATTTGCGGGTGTCACTGCTCAACGCCGAGTTCCGCCAGGACCGCGACGGCGCCTACCGCGTCGTCGAGTTCAGCACCCGCCCCAGCGGCGGTCACGTCTACCGCAACGTCCGTGATGTCCACGCGGTCGACCTTGTCGAACTCTTCCTCCTGGCCGCCTTCGGTGAAGGCGCCGCGGCGACCGAACAGGCCCTGCAACGCCATCCCGGCAGGCTGGCCACGTGCATCAAGTTCATCTACCGCACCGGCGAGGTGGTGGAGAACTGGGCCGGTGAGGCCAAGTACTCCCCGAACTTCCGCGAGTACTACGCCACCGCCCGCCGAGGTGACTCGGTTCGGTCCGCCCCGGACGGCTTCGACATCTGTGGACTCCTGTCGGTGTGGGGGCCCTACGATCCCGCCAACCACCCGGCGGCGATCTACCGCGTCGCCGATGAGGTGCTCGGTCAATTGCGGCTGGAGGTTCGGCCGTTCGCCCAGGACTGACGCTGTCCCCGGGCCGTCTCACCCGTGGACGACCGAGGATCTACTTCGGTGTGTCGGTGGTTCCTCGGGTGGGATCGGCGGAGATCGTCGCGTAGTGCGCGGCGATCTCCCTCGCCATGTTCTGTGCCGTGGTCCTGGCGGTGGCGCTGACATAGGGTTCCACGGTCTTCGCCAGTGCTTTGCCCGCGATGCCGCCCGGCAGGTGGAATTCGACGCGGAATTCCACTCTGCACCGGGTCGCGTCGATGGCGGAGAAATCGAAGGTCGTCGCCGAATCCATTCCGGAGATCGACTTGTAGGCTATGCGAACATCGCGTTCCCAGTGTACTGCCTCGATCGTCGACTTCAGGGTGGCCGGTCCGATTTTCGACACGGCCGCGAAGACCGAACCGAGGCCGTGGTCGAGGGTGCCCACCGGTGTGTAGCTGGTCATCCCGTGCCAGTAGTCGGTGACGTTGCGGTAGTCGTCGAGGTAGTCGAAAGCGACCGCCAACGGGGCATCGCAGATCTCGACGTAATGGACTTCCGGCATGTCGCGTTCCTTCGGTGGTCGATTCGGTATCCCGCGTCGCCGCCGTGGCTCGGCGGGCGGGAGATGAGCGGAAGGGGCAGGATTCGAACCTGCGTGGGCTTGCGCCCGACCGGGATTACCCAGTCCTCGTTAGGCCGCTTCGAGTACCCTTCCCGGATCGAACGATCACACGATGTTCGTCACTCGTACCACGCTCCACAAGGAGCGCGGTGAGACTCCGCCGTCGAAGGCGAAATACTCGGGCAGTACCGCTGTCGGATACCACTTCAGCTTGTATTCCAACTGGCTTTTCGCCGGGTAGACCCGGTCGCCGTGATCGGCGAGGAGTCGACATATCCGGGTGGTGGCGCGGCTCGCGGTCGGCAGCCGGTGGCTGTCGTCCAGGTTGGTGAACGGCGTGAAGCCGAAGTGCAGCCATGGCGCGTTCAACGCCCGCATGTGCTCGATGGCGTGGGAGTTGATCGCTTCCATGACCCCCGGCGGGCAGTCGGGCAGTCGCCTGCTCAGGTCGTGCAACCACCCCGGCCGGGAGCCGTAGACGGGTGCGTAGGAGATGTACCCGATCGGGTCGCCGTCGATCTTGCCGATGAACAGCTTCCGCAGCCGCTGCCACGGGCCGCCGATCTCGCCGACCAGGAACGACAACTCCTTGGTGTGCCTACCCTTGTGGCGCAGCCACCGGGCATCGATGCGTTCGATGTCGTCGGTGAGGTGGGCCGCGTCGACCTCCGAGACCTCAAGGCCTTCGCGCACGGCGCGGGATATCTTGTTGCGCAGCCGGACGAACCGTTTTCCGCGGAGGCTGAAGTCCGGTAACTCCACGGCGTAGGAAGCGCCGACCTGGTTGACGGTGAGGCCGAGTTCGGCGAACAACTCGGCATCGGCACGTTGCAGTTGCACCCCGACGATTCGGCGTCCGGTGGAGTGGGCGTGCGCGATGAATCGGGATTCCAGTTCTTTTCGGTCTGTCCTGTCGGCGAACGGGCCACCGAACTGAATCCAACGCCTTCCTTGTCGACGGTAGCACACGAATCCGTCGATGGAAGGGTCCGTGAAATATTCATTGCCACTGTTGAGGGCGAGGAACGCGCTCGGGTTGTCCGCATACCGTTCGAGTGCGGACAACCGCTCACCGTGGCTTTTCGGCCGAAGCTTATCGGGTATCTGCATCGTCGGCTCCGCGGTCGGGAATTCGTTGAGGCAGACGTTAGTCGTCCGGTCTGACGCGGTGTCGATACCGCATCAGAACAGGTGTCAGTGCCGTTTCAGGCCCCCCTGTCGATAATTCACCGTGGATCAATGACAGCGCAGTGTTCGATAATCGCCGAGCTGTCGTCGGCACCTAGATTGCGGGGTCACGTTGACAGTGAACATCGAAGCCCACGAAGTCCCCTCATTGGGCAGCTTCGTCCGGGGAAAGGATGTCGAGAGCGGCCAATGGGTGTACTCGCTGTCCACCCGAGCGGTCCTGGACGACTCGTTCGCGAGTCTGACCCTCAAGCGGAAGCTGGAGGCGGGCAGGATCTCGCTCGCCGACGTGCCCGCCGGTGTGGTCATCGGCCGGGTCGCGGTCGCGGAGAAGGACACGGTCACCGACGCGTTGGTCGCGGCCGCCGAGGCCGCGGAAATCTGGCGTTCGGCACCGCTCTCGGTTCGCCTCGACGCCTGGATGGAGTTGTTCCACGCGACCATCCGGGACAACGAGGACGAGCTCGTCCACATGCTGACGCTGGAAGGACACCCGCTGGCCCTGGCGCGGTGGGAGATCTCCGGGATGTACGAGTTGACCCGCAAGGAGACCGCCGACTTCCTCCGCGGCCAACTGTGGCAGGAGTTCTCCCACGACGGTCGCCGCAACATCGTTCGGCGACAGCCCGACGGCGTGGTGTGCGTCAACCCGCCCGCCAACGCGCCCCTGGTCAGCTCCCTGCTGGGCACCATGTGCATCGCGGGCGGCAACGCGGTCGTCGTCCGGGCACCGAGGACCGCGCCGTTCAGCGTCACCCATGTGCTGCGCACGCTGGTCGCCCCGATGCTGGACGAGATCGGGGCGCCGCCGGGCACCCTCAACATCGTGTGCGGCCACCCCGGCCCGATGCTGGACACCTGGATCGACAGCCCACACGTCAATGACATCATGTACTTCGGTGACGTCCCCAGCGGCCTCAAGATCGAGCGCCGGTGTGTGGAGGTGGGCAAGAAGCCGATCCTCGAACTCGCGGGCAACGACGTCGTCCTGGTCTGGAAGGACGCCGACCTCGATCGGGCGGCGGACGCGCTGGTCGAGAGTTTCTCCGGTTCCGGGCAGTTGTGCATGATCCCGAACCAGGCGGTCGTGCACCCGGACGTCGCGGACGACCTGATCACGCGCGTCGTGGCGAGGGCGACCGCGCTTCGGCCCGGCTATCCGGAGGACGAGGGTGTTCTGCTCTCCCCGGTCCTGCGCCACGACAAGTTCCACCGGTGCCTGGCGGACGCGGTCGAGAAGGGCGCCACCGTCGTCACCGGCGGACACGGCATGCAGATCGACGGAAGCCGTGACAGCGCCGGGTTCTTCCTCGAACCCACGGTCATCCGGGTCGACGGTTTGCGCGGCGCGCGGGATCTCGACGCGGTGAAGCACGAGACCTTCTTCCCGCTGCTGCCGATCATCGTTCCCCAGGCCGCGGCCGACGAGACCCTGTTCGACAGCTTCATCGCGTTCGTCAACTCGAATCTGTACGGGTTGCGCAACTCCCTGTGGGCTCGGGACGCGTCGGTGGTCGACCGGTTCGTCTCGGGGACGGTCAACGGCGGCCAACTCAAGGTCAACGACTCGCACATCGCGTTCACCACCCCGCTGCCGTCGCACGGTGGCACCGGACTGACCGGTGGTGCCTTCGGCGAGGCCAACTACCCGGTGCTTCGAACCACGCACCTGCAGGGCGTGTCCATCATCGCGGACGGTTCTCCGCGATCCTCCCAGGAAGAGCGGCGCGATGCGAACACTCGATGACGCGCGTGAGGTCTGCGAAAGTCACCTGCCCGGCCTGTTGTCCGCGCTGTCCGAGGTCCCCGTGCTCGAACTCGAGAAGCCGGACAACCCGGGGCTGGACCTGTTCCGCAAAGCGGGCGGCCCCGGCCTGGTGATTCCCGCGAACTACGCGGGGGCGGGGGCGACCCCGTTGGAGGCGGTGCACATCACGCGCGCGATCGGCGCTGCCGCGCCGTCGTTGTCGGTGGCATCGACGATGCACCACTTCTCGGTGGCGACCATCTTCACCCTCGCCGAGAGCCTGCGATCCGGCGGCGTCGAATGGGCGCTGCTGGAAGGCATCGCCACGCAGAACCTGTTGGTGTCGTCGGGTTTCGCCGAGGGCAACCCCGGGCAGGGAATCCTGTCGCCCACTGTCGGTGGGGTGCGCAAGGACGGCGGGATCGTGGTCAACGGGTCGAAGCGCCCGTGCAGCATGTCGCGCTCCATGGACCTGTTGTCGGCCAGCGTCTCGGTCCCCAAGGAGGGCGGCGGGTCCGAGGTCGTCCTGATGCTCGTGCCCGCGCAGACCCCGGGGGTGTCCGTGCATCCGTTCTGGGGCAGCAACGTGCTCGCGGGCGCCGAGAGCGACGAGGTCAGGATGACCGACGTCTTCGTCGACGATCGACTGCTCGTGCCCACCGAGTTCGGCGACCGCGGTGAAGTCGACGAGTTGCAGACCATCGGGTTCATGTGGTTCGAGATGCTGATCACCTCGTGCTACCTCGGGATGGCCAGCGCCCTGGTGGAGCGGGCCTTCGCCACGAAGAAGCTCGGCACCGAGACGGTGGCGAGCCTGGGTGTGCGGCTGGAGACGGCGACCCTGCTGCTGGAGGGCATCGCGCGGCAGTTGAGCGCCAAGGAAAGCGACAACGCCGCCCTCACCAAGG
>JALZNB010000228.1 GCA_030857905.1 Actinomycetota bacterium | reverse complement strand
GCGAGCTGCTGGGTGGGCGATGGCTTCCAGACGACCGTGTTGCCCATCAGCGCCGGAGCCGTGGGCAGGTTGCCCGCGGTGGCGGTGAAGTTGAACGGCGTGATCGCGGTGACGAAGCCGTCGAGCGGGCGGTGGTCGAAGCGGTTCCACATGCCCGGCGACGACACGGGCTGCTCCTCGCGGAGCCTGCGGGCGAACGACACGTTGTAGCGCCAGAAGTCGATCAGCTCACAGGCACTGTCGATCTCCGCCTGCTGCACCGACTTCGACTGGCCAAGCATGGTCGCGGCGTTGAGGGTGTCGCGCCACGGCCCGGCGAGCAGGTCGGCGGCGCGCAGCAGGACGGCGGCGCGCTCGTCGAACGGCAGCTCACGCCAGGCGGGCGCGGCCTTCTTGGCCGCGGCGACCGCGTCGGCGACATCCTGATTGGTGGCCTGCGCGCTGACCCCGAGCACGTGCTGGTGGTCGTGCGGCTGGACCACGTCGATCCGGTCACCGCCCGCCATCCGCTCGGCCCCACCGATGGTCATGGTGAGGTCGACGCGCTCGGACTCCAACTCGGCGATCCGCCGTAGCAGCGACTCGCGACGCGGCGATCCGGGGGCGTAGGAGTGGATCGGCTCGTTCGACGGCTCGGGAACGGACGAAACGGCGTCCATCGAAGGCTCGCCTCCAATACGGGTGAGGACAAAGTCGGCACGGGCCCGCGACGATCGACTCCTAGACACGCGACCCGCCCGCCATCCTGTCATGAGCCCGTCATCGGACGGGTCCGCCAGTCTGGTGACGCCCGCACCGGCGATCGTCCGGTCAGAAGTGATCGCGGTCCGCGCCGCGAAACCACTCGTTCTGGGTGAAGTAGGTCTCGTCGTCCGCCTCGGACCTGGACTGCCTCACCTCGGGGGGCGGCGTCGGCTCGGCCACCTCCGCCTGGCGAATGTTGTCGACGATGCGGCTCATGGCTTCGTCGGCGCCATCGGCGAGTGCCGCGCGTTCCCGTTCGCTGGTCTGCTCCCAACGATCGAGCAGGGACATGATGCCGGGAGTCTCACCGGAGGACAGATAGGCGAGATCACGCAGCGTATGGCGCCCCTCCAGCACATCGCGGGCGACCTCGCGCATGCCGGGCGAGCCCTCGGCCGCCACGAGGGTGAGCAGCTTCGTCGTGTCGTCGGCGTTCACGCCATGCCCTTGGGAACGCTGTACGGCGTGCCTGGCCAATCGGCCGCCTGAACCGGCTGCGTGGCGGCCAGCACCTCACCGACGCCCTGGAACCCCTGGACGATCGTGTGTGCCGCGGCCACCGCGTCCGACACCTTCGTGACGTTGCCCAGGATCGCCGCGATGACGTGCAGCGGGTTCTCGCCGTTGAACAGACTCCTGATGCCCGTCGCCACATCGGTGATCAGGTTGGCCTTGAGAACCTGATCGATGAGGAAGTCGAGACACCTGTTGATCGACTCGAAGGCGAGGAACAGCAACCGGGCCAGGTTCATCATCCGCTCGCCCGCCCGCATCAGGAAGTCCGCGTGCTTGCGGCAACAGGCGGAATAGGTCTCCAACCACGCCAGTGCCTCATCGGAGACCCGACCCGACCAGGTCTGTTGGATCTCGAAGCGGCCCTGGTCGATGTTCGCCCTGACGCTCTGGAAGGCATGGCCCGCGTCGCGGAAAGCGATGGCCTGGTCGCCGAGCAGCTCATAGCCCAGACCGCCGATCAGCACGACGAGGTCGTTGATCACGTCCCGCCCGGCGACCTTCTTGACGATGTCCCGCACATAACTCGACACCGACGCCGTCGCCAGGATCTTGTCGGCTTCCCGATACGCCCGGATGCCCCAGTTCTGCTCCCACAGGTCCCCACCCGGATGCTCCATACCCGGCGTCTGCTGCCCGTACCGCGGATTCTCATACGGGTTGGCGACATCCTGGAACCGCGCGGTGGAGTCACCGCGAACGACCACCTCACCCGGCTGCAGCCTCGTCGGTGTGTGGTTCTCCAGGTAAGTGCGGTCGAACCTCTCGCGCCACTTCTCGTCGTGCTCCGCGTAGGACTTCGCGACCGTGGCCAGGGCACTTCCGGCGGAGGTCGCCAGCGACCCGGCTTTGGCCGTGTTCTCCATGCCGAGCCGCTGCAACTCGTCGATGGCGGCGCGGGCGGGCTCCAGGAGCAACGGGATCGCGACTCCGCCGAACATCGACAGGCCGCCGCCCTCACCCCAGTCGTTCGGCCCGGCCCCGATCTGGGAACCGAGCCACGTCGCGGCCTTGCCGCCGCGACCGACTTGGGCGCCGAGCGACGCGATGTCCGCGGGCACCACCGCGAAGCCCGTTATCGAAGGCCTGGTCATGGGGTTCGATGGTACGCACGGACCGCCCCGAGAGTCGCGAGACGACGAATCTCGGCCCGACTACAACAGCTCCAGCAGGAACGGCAGCTCCTGCGGCGCGTACCAGGCGAGTTCGTGGTCCTCCACGCTGCCCAGGACGAACTCGGCGTCCGGGTCTCCGAGGTCGGCCGCGTCGATGACGGCGGCGGCGGCCCGCACCGCGTCCTCGGCCTCCGAGGTGTCCAGGTGGACCGCGGCGATGGCCTTGAGCGGGACCAGGCCGGGCAGCTTGACCACCGAGTAGTCCAGGTCCGAACGCAGCACCGCGCCGTCGATGTCGGCCGAGACGACCGCGCGGCGCATCATCGTCGCCTCGTCATCGATCAACTCGGCGTTGAGCAGCCGCAGGGACGCCCTGGCCGCGTCGAGCATCGCCACGTACTCCAGTTCCTCGTCACCACCGGTGGCGTAGGACTCACGCAGCGCCGGGGTCAGCGCGAACGCGGTGTTGCCCACCGCGAACATCTCCCCATCGGTGTTCAACGCGCGCAGCATGGCCACGGTCGCCGGAAGGTAAACCCTCAATTCCTCACGCTCTCACTGTTGTCCGCAGTTCCTCGACCGACTCTTCCACCATCCTGGCCAGTGCGTCCACATCGGACATGGCCGTCCGGTCGCCGGTGAGCCCGAAGTACACCCCGCCGTCGTACGACGTCACCCCGATGGCCAGTGCCTGATTACGACCGAGCGGCATCACCGGGAACATCTCGGTCATCCTTGCGGTCCCCGCGTACAGCGGGATCTGCGGGCCCGGCACATTGGTGACGACGACGTTGAAGATCCGCTGCGAGAACGACGCCGCCGCCCGCGCGCCCAGCGAGTGCAGCGTCGGCGGGGCGAACCCGCCGACACCCAGCAACGCGGCCGCGGCGACCGACCGGCCGGAGG
>JALZNB010000216.1 GCA_030857905.1 Actinomycetota bacterium | reverse complement strand
CCGTCCGCCCCACCGGCACCCGTTCACCATCGACGGACAAGTAGTGCACGCCATCCACGGTGATCCGCCCGCCCGGAGGGAACGCGGGCACGAACAGCACCGGCGCCGTCGGGTCCACCGCGTCGGTCTCGGCGAACACGTGCCCACGGAGTGTGGAGTCCCCGCGCAAGATCAGGTCGAGGTCGTGTCCGCCCGCCGCGGCACGCGCGTCCGCGGCGATCCTGGCGACCAGCGCGGCCGCTGCCGCCCGGTCCAATGCCCGGCTGTTGGACAGCACGAACAGCACCCGCTCGGGACCGGCGAAGAACTCGTCGAACATGTCCCGCCCCGGCCGCAGTGCGATCCGCAGACCGGACACCGTCTGAGTGCCGGTCGGGTCGTCGTCGATCACGAGCACCCGGCGATCGTCTGCCACCCGACCAATCTGGGTTCACCGGACGAGCCATGTCAACTGATCGAACACAAATCTGTGCGAGAGTCGGTGGCCATGCGCTACAGCCAGGCCCCCGTCCGCCGGGCCGAGATCTTGCGGGAACTGTCGGCCGAGGGCCACGTCTCGGTGAACCGCCTGAGCGGGCGATGGGCGGTCTCGGAGATGACGATCCGCCGGGACCTGCACGAACTGGCCGGCCAGGGGCTGTTACGCCTCGTACGCGGCGGTGCCCGCCCGCATCGCCCGCAGGACCGCGGTCTTCCGTTCCCCCACCGCACCCGCAGCAATCTCGCCGCCAAACGGGCCATCGCGGTTTACGCGGCGGGTCACCTCCACCCGGAGGCGACCATCGCGCTGGACTCCGGCACAACGGTGGTGGAACTCGCCCGGAGCATCCCGGCGAACCTCCCGCTCACCGTGATCACCCACTCGCTGGCCGCCATGGCGATACTCGCCGGACGCCCCGAGATCAGGCTGATCGGGCTGGGCGGGGTCTACAACGAGCGGACCCGCTCCTTCGGCGGCCCGGACACTCGCCGCGCCCTGCGGGGGCTGCGCGCCGACGTGCTGTTCCTCGCCGCGAGCGCGGTGAACAGAGACGGCATCGCCTGCGCTACCCCGTGGGACGCCGACACCAAACGCGCCCTGCTCGACGTCGCCGTGCGCGTCGTCGTTCCCGCCGACGCCACCAAGTTTCGCGCCGCCGCGCCCGTGGCCATCTGCGGCCTCGACCGTGTCGACGTTCTGATCACCGACGCTGACGTGACGTCGGACCCGCGGCCTGGGTTCCCCGTGGTGCAGCGGGCCGTCGTCCAGCGGTAGGGGTGGTCGAGGTGTTCTCTCCAGTGTTCGACGGTGCCACACTGGCCCAAGATCGCTTCGGACAGGAGAACCCCGCGTGCGCAGATTCCCGACCGCCGCGACGTCGATGTTGTCGGCACTTGTCATGGTGCTTGCCCTCCTGGCGCCCTTGGGCGGATCAGACGCCACGGCTGACCCGAATCAGGCGCCCGCGATCAGCCCTACGCCGCAGTCCGTCACCGTCGTAGGCGGGCGGTTTCGGGTGCCCGCCAAGGTGACCCTGGTTTCCGGCGCGCACAGCGACCCCGCCGCGGTCCGGGACACGGTCTCGGTGCTGAGCGCCGCGGGCGCCCGCGAGATCGTGCGGGTGGGCGAAGACGAGGAAGCGCCCGCCGCCCGACTCACCGTTCACGTTGGCGGGCCGGAAGACAATCGGACCGCGCTGGGCCATGGGCTGTCCGGACTGCCACCAGGCGGGTATGTGCTGGCCAGCACCGGGCACGCGGGCCGCTGGACGCTGGTGCTCGCGGGCACGGATTCCACCGGACAGTTCTACGCCGCGCAGACGCTGCGCCAGATCGTCCAGCCGAACCCCGGCCCGGACTCGCTGCCAGGGCTGGTGGTTCGAGACTGGCCCACGCTGCCCACCCGCGGCGTCATCGAAGGCTTCTACGGCACGCCATGGTCCACGACCGATCGACTGCGCCTGCTTGACTACCACGGGCGCTCCAAACTCAACACCTACGTCTATGCGCCCAAAGACGACCCTTTCCACCGCAACCGATGGCGTGAGCCCTACCCGGCCGACCGGCTCGACGAGTTCCGCGCCCTCGCGGCCCGCGCCGCCGACCGGCACGTCGACTTCGTCTTCGCCATCTCCCCGGGCGCCGACATCTGCTATTCGGGTGCGACCGACTTTCAACTGCTCACCGCGAAGGCACAGACCTTGCGCGACGCCGGAGTACGGTCGTTCGCGCTGTTCTTCGACGACATCGCGGGCCAACTCGGCTGCGCTGAGGACGTGGCCGCGTTCGGCGCGGACCTCGCGCCCGCCGCCGCCGCACAAGCCCACCTGCTCAACCGGTTCGCCACCGAGTTCCTGGCCACCCGGCCAGGCTCGGGGCCCCTGCTCACCGTGCCCACCGAGTACAACGGCGCCCAACTCTCGCCCTACAAGCGGCGGTTCGCCGAACTGGTGTCGCCCGACGTGCGGGTGATGTGGACCGGCCCGCAGGTCATCTCACCGACCATCGGCGACGAGGACATCGCCGACGCGCACCGGGTTTTTCAGCACCCGCTGGTGCTCTGGGACAACTACCCCGTCAACGACGCGCAGCCCGACCGGCTGTACCTCGGCCCGCTGACCGGCCGCGGCATCCGGCCCGCCGACAACGGCTCGACCGGACTGCTGGCCAACCCGATGGTGCAGGCCGAGCCGTCCAAACTCGTCCTGTCCACGGTCGCGGACTACGCCTGGAACCCGGCGGCATACGACCCACTACGCGCCGAACGCCACGCGCTGCGCACACTGGGCGGGCCGCGGGCCGACGCCCTGGCCGCGTTCGTCGACGTCAACCGATCCTCCCCGCTGGACCCGACGCCTGCCCCCGCGCTTTCCGCCGATGTCGCCCGATTCGACGCCGCACTCGCCGATGGCCGGCCCGGCACCGCGGCGGAGCCACTGGTACGCCGGTTCACCCTGCTCGCCGGGGCCAAGGCCGCGATCAGCTCACTGACCGGCGACCTGGACGGCGCGGCGTTCGTTGCCGGAGCCGACCCGTGGTTACGGAAGACCGCCGTCTACGGCGCGGGGGGCGCGGCCGTGGTCCGGTCTCTGACCGCCGAGCACGCGGGCGATTTCACCACCGCCTGGCGGGAACGCACCGTGTTCGAGCGGGCGGTGGCCGCGGCGGCCGACTTCCAGCAGACGGTGGCTCCCGGAGTGATCGATCCGTTCCTGGTCAGAGCGGGCGCGGCAAGCAGGCTGGTGACGCTGGACTCTCCCGCGCCGGGAACCCCGATCACGCCGGGCAGTGACGTGACATTGACCGCCTCGGTCCGGTCCGGGACGACCCCGATCACCTCGGTCCGGTTCCTCGTCGGTGACACCGTGGTCGGCACCGACACCGCCGCGCCCTACGAGGTCGTGTGGCACGACGTTCCGCGCAGGTTCGCGCGCACCGTCGTCGAGGCCACCGACGCCACCGGGGCTATCGTCCGCTCCGCCCCGGTCGAGGTCGTCATCGGCACGCCGGACCGAGCGCTGCTGGTCTACGGAGGTGACGGCAACCCCGGAACGGGCGGCCTCGCACCAGGCGAGGTGGACGTGCGCGACAGGCTGGAGCATCTCGGCCTCGCCGTCGACCCGGTACCCGCCGTCCTGACCAGTGCAGGCGACGCGGTCGGCAAGGCGCTCGTGGTGGTGTCATCCACCGTCGCCTCCGGGAACGTGGCGGACAAGTTCCGGGACGCGGCCGTCCCGGTCCTGGTCTGGGAGGCGTTCGTTTTCGACGACATGGCGATGGCCACCGCATCGGGCGAGGAGTTTCGGCTGCGTACGGCGCACTTCACCGCACCGCCCACACCGCTGTCCGCCGGGTTGTCCGGCACGGTCGAGATTTACCGTCAGGAGGGCCGCGTCCGCTGGGCCGTACCCGCTCCCACCGCGATCGTCGCCGCCACCATGCCCGACGATCCGACGCGCGCCACCCTGTTCGGCTACGAGCGCGGCGCGGCGCTGGTCGGCGGGCTGCCCGCGCCCGCCCGCCGAGTAGGCATGTATCTCGGCGACGAAGGGCTTCTCTCCGGGCTGGTGAGCGAGGCGACGGTCCGGGTGTTCGACACCGCTGTCCGCTGGTCCCTCGGCGCCGCCTGACGGTGTTGCGCCGCGCACGTCCTGATCGCGGGGCGTGTGACGGTGTGGACAGAGACTCCTACCCGCTCAACGGGTCGGGGGCCACACACGCGCACCTGGCGGGTCACTGTCGAGTAACACCACGGCTTTGCGGGCCAAATACCAGGCGGAGTTCCGGTCCCGCCGGGTCTGACCGTCGCACAACCATGCCCGCAGGGCATCGACCACAACGGCTTCGTCCGCGGCCACGGGCACGGCCAGGGGACGAACGAACAGGTCCACGCGGCGGCCGGTGTGGGTGGCTTCCCAACTCCGCCAACGCCTTGTCGCCGCGACGGACGGAGCGCTCGCGAAGTCGTAGCGTTGTCGCCCGAATTCGGAGAGACCGAAGTCGACCCTCCGCTGCCGTTGGAACGCGGGCCACCGTTCATCCGGGATCGGGGCATAGAAGGACCAGACGTCGAAGTCTTTCACCCCGTTGCGACCGTCCACATAGTGCAGTGCCG
>JALZNB010000204.1 GCA_030857905.1 Actinomycetota bacterium | reverse complement strand
GTCCAGGCACGCACGCGCAGGCTGACCCGCGCTGTCGTCCCGACTCTCGTTCTCGCCGCAGCATTGTACGCCTTGAGTAGCTGGGCAGGTTGGCCGAACTGGCCGTGGATCACCGCCCTCGCACTGGTTCCGGTGTTCGTCCTCATCGGACTGGACCGCTACCGAAACCTGGGCACGGCGTTGACCGACCGATACCTGGTGACCCGCGCGGGCTCGCTCAACCGACGCACGGTCGCCTTGCAGCGCACCGGAATCATCGGCTGGCACATCACCAGCAGCCCGTTCCAGCGGCGATCAGGACTGGTGTCGATCACCGCCGTCACCGCGGCGGGCAGCAGTGCCTATCCGATCGTGGACATCGGCGAGAGCGATGGTCTCGCGATCGCCGACACGGCCGTCCCGCACGTCCTGCGACCGTTCCTCGAACACTGAGACCGACTATTCCGGGCACCTGACCTCACCTTTCCCCAATTCTATGGTGGAATGATCGCAATCCGATCACCCGGATGCCTCGGCCGCCCGGCATGTCCTGTGGCCCAGTAAAATGGCAACGCTGAAAAGTTAAATCCGTCGAGGACTTGCCCGTGGCCCACGCCTCGCAGAGCCACACATTTCACCTGGCGACTTAACAGTTAAATGCGTTCCGACGGTAGTCGATAAGCACCGGTGCGTCTTATTGTTTTGCTTCCCTGCAAATTCATAAAGGAGTCCTGGCATGCGTTTGCGCAGCAAGGTCGCCGCCGCCGTGTGCGGATCCGCTCTTGTGGCCGCGGTACTCGCCGTCACCACTCAGAGCGGACCGTCAGCGGCCGCGGCCCAAAACGATCCCCCGACCAGCTCGTCCGAGGCACCCCCCGCGATGGTGAACGGGTTGGCCCGCGACCTCGGCATCAGCGAGGACCAAGCGCGCAAGACGCTGAAGGACCAAGCTTCGGCCCGCGTGGTGCTCAAGCGGCTTCCGGAGTCGGTGATGCGGCAGTCAGCGGGCAAGTGGTTCGACGACAAGAGCGGCAAGCTGACCGTCGCGGTCACCGACCAGGCCACCGCGGACACCGTGCGGGCCGCGGGCGCCCAGCCCGCGCTTGTCGGGCGGAGCAAGGCGCGGCTCGACGAGATGATGTCGACTGTGCGCGATCTCGCGGCGCAAGACGTCCCCGGGCTCAACGGCTACGGCGTCGACGAGGTGCGCAACGACGTGCTGGTCCGGGTCAACCGGACCAAGAAGACCGCCGTCACCGAGCGATTCCTCCGCGACCTGCGCGCCATTGACGGTGTCCGCGTCGAGGAATCCAACAACTCGCCGGTGCAGCAGGCAGGCGAGGTCAACCCGGGCGACGGCTGGTGGCCCGGCTCGGAGACCGCGTGCTCGGTCGGCGTCGCCGCCACCGACAGCAACGGCGGCAAGCACTTCATCACCGCGGGCCACTGCACCAACGACGCCAACCAGGCGGCGTACGGGCAGTCCGGACAGCAGAATCGGGTCGGCACCGGCAACGTCGGCGGCACCCGCAGCATCAACGGCCGTGAGGGCGACATGGGCGTCGTCGCGGTCACCGAACCCGGTTGGACCCTGTCCGCCGCGGTCAACACCTGGGGCCAGCCCGCGATCACCGTGACCGGCTCCAAGGACGCGATCGTCGGCGAGACGGTGTGTCACTCCGGCAACACCGCACCCAACTTCGAGTGCGGCCGGGTCACCAAGCTCAATCACACGATGGACTACGGCAGTGTCGTGGTCGAGGGCCTCACCGTCACCACCGCCTGCTCCCAGGGCGGCGACTCCGGCGGCGTCTGGCTCGCGGGCGACAAGGCCATTGGCCTGCATGAGGGCGCCATGAACGGCAACAGCTGCCCCTCGGGCGACAACGCCGTGTTCCAGCCGCTCAACGAAGCCTTGCAGAAGTGGAACCTGACGCTGGTCGCAGGCGGCGGCGACACCCAGGCCCCGACGGCGCCGGGCAACGCGCGTTCGACGAGCACGACGTCGAACAGTGTCGCCCTGGCGTGGGACGCCTCCACCGACAACGTCGGCGTGACCGGCTACGACGTCTACAACGGCAGTTCGCTGGCCACCAGTGTCGCAGGCACTTCGGCGACAGTGTCCGGCCTCGCCGCTGACACGAGCTACACGTTCACGGTCAAGGCGAAGGACGCCGCGGGCAACAAGTCCAAGGCGACCAACGCGGTCTCGGTCCGCACCAAGCCGGGCGGCGGTGGCGGCGAGCGCACCTTCACCAACGGCACCGACTTCCCGATCCGCGACTTCTCGGTGGCGATCAGCCCGATCACCTCGACCGCGACGGGCGCGGCGACCACCCCGGTCAAGGTGTTGCTGAACGCGCGGCACACCTGCTTGGAAGACCTGAACATCACGCTCGTCGGACCGTCTGGCCGCTGGTACGTCATGCAGCGCTACGGCGGCTACACCTGCACCCCGTTCCCCGCCAACAAGACCTACTCCGTCCCGGTCACGGGCGAGCAGGCGGGCGGCAAGTGGACGATCCGCATCGGCGACAACGGCCCGGGTGACACCGGCGTGATCGACAGCTGGTCGATCACCGTCTGATCCCGGCAGGGAAAACGGCGGGGCGTCACGGGAGCGGCGCCCCGCCGTTGTCGACCTTCTTACTTCTCATCGGAGAAACCTCATGTCACAACGCAGAACAAGAGGGGCGCTGGCGGTGATCGCGCCCACGATCGCGGCCGCGACACTGGTCGCGATCACCGCGAGCGCGGAAGCCGCGCCAACCGCCGTCGAGGGAGTGGTTCTCGCCGCTGGCCAGAACGCCATCCCCGGCCAGTACATCGTTCACCTGTCCGACAGCGCCGTGCAGCAGAGCGCGGTCGATTCCACAGCGCGGAGCCTGGCCGCCACCCACGGCGGCACGATCCGACACACCTACCAGCACAGCGTGCGCGGATTCTCCGTGTCGATGAGCGAAGACCGGGCCAAGCGGCTCGCCGCCGACTCACGAGTGGTGTCGGTGCGCCAGGTCCAGCGGGTGCAGGCACTCGACACCCAGACGAACCCGCCGAGCTGGGGCACCGACCGCGTCGACCAGCGCGATCTGCCCCTGGACCGCGAGTACACCTACCCGGCCAACGCGGGCGAGGGCGTCACGGTCTACGTGGTGGACTCCGGGATTCGCAGGACCCACCAGGACTTCGGCGATCGCGCGTCGTTCGGGCCGGACTTCGTGGACAACGACAGCGACGCCAGCGACTGCAACGGACACGGCACGCACGTGGCGGGCACCGCGGTCGGGTCCAGTTATGGCCTCGCGAAGAAGGCCAAGGTCGTCGCCGTACGCGTGCTGAACTGCTCGGGCAGCGGCTCCGACGACGGCATCATCAAGGCGATCGACTGGATCAAGGCCAACGCCCAGAAGCCCGCCGTCGTCAACTACAGCGTCGGCTGCGGCAGCCCGTGTTCCAACGACGTGATGGACAACGCGGTCAAGAGCCTGATCACCTCAGGGGTTCAGTGGGTCCAGGCGGCAGGCAACTCGAATGACGACGCCTGCCGCTACAGCCCGCAGAAGCTGCCGGAGGCGATCACCGTCGGCAACACCCAGGAGAACGACGCCCGCAACTCCGGCAGCAGCCACGGCAGGTGCCTGGACATCTTCGCCCCCGGCACGAACATCATCTCCGCGTCGCATTCCTCGGACGCCGGGAGCTCGACGAAGACCGGAACGTCGATGGCCTCACCCCAGGTGACCGGCGCGGCCGCGCTGTACCTCGGCGCCAACCGAAGCGCCACGCCCCAACAGGTCCGGGACGCGCTTGTTGAGAACGCATCGGCCAAGGTGACCAATCCGGGCACCGGATCGCCGAACGGCCTGCTGTACACCGGTTTCATCGGTGAGGGTGGCGACGACACCCAGGCACCGACCGCCCCGGCGAACCTCCGCTCGACCGGTTCCACGTCGAGCAGTGTGTCGCTGGCATGGGACGCCTCGACCGACAACGTGGCCGTCGACGGCTACGACGTCTACACAGGATCGTCGATCGCCACCAAGGTCACCGAGACCAACGCGACCGTGTCCGGTCTCACCGCCAACACGAGCTACACCTTCACCGTCAAGGCGAAGGACAGCTCGGGCAACGTCTCGGCCGCGAGCACGCCGGTTACCGTGAAAACCCAGGCGGAGGGTGGCGGCGGCCTCGTCAACGGCGACTTCGAGGCCGGTGATGTCACCGGCTGGACGACCACCGGCACCGCGAGCACGGTCAACTCCGGGGCTCACGGCGGAACCCACGCGGCACGGCTGGGCGCGGCCACCGCCACCAACGGCGAGTCGACACTGAGCCAGACCTTCACCGCGGCCTCCGGTTCGACATTGTCCTTGCACTACAACATGACCTGCCCGGACACGCTCTACTACGCTTGGGCCAAGGTGACGCTGAAGGACAACACCACCGGCGTGACCACAACGCCGTTGGCGAAGACCTGCACCAAGGGCGAAGGCTGGAAGCAGGTGATGGCCTCCCTGGTCGCCGGACACAGCTACACCCTGACACTGGTCAACCGGGACGACAACCACCCCGACGACGCCGTGTCCACTGTGTACGACAGCG